>CAZHEC010000052.1:0-7115 GCA_964531465.1 uncultured Nitrososphaeria archaeon
CACGGGCTTGAGGACATCGCCCCCATTCTTAACCAGCTCCACGAAAGGAGGCGCCCCCTCAGCCTGTATCCCTATCATCTTGGGCAATCCATCGAGCATCCCTAGCTGATGAAGCTCCCTGAATCCTTTCCAGATTGCTGATATGTTTCCACAATTTCCGACTGGGACGGCTACCTGCATGTCGTGGCCGAGTTCTTCGGATAGCTCGAATGCGAGGGTCTTCTGGCCCTCGAGTCTCCATGGGTTGAGGGAGTTAAGTATATAGAGGCCGAGCTTATCAGCCGCCTCCATAACCAGGCTCAATGCATCATCAAAATTTCCCTGAACCTTCACCACTAAGGCCCCATGAGCTATTGCCTGGAGAAGCTTACCAAGTGCCACAGCACCCTCAGGAACCGCCACCAAGCATCTCAGCCCAGCTCTTGCAGCATAGGCGGCGAGTGATGCTGCAGTATTGCCGGTAGAGGCGCATATCACTCCCCTTGCACCGAATTCAAGCGCCTTGGTTACGCCTATTGTCATGCCTCTGTCTTTGAAGCTTCCGGTGGGGTTTGCTCCCTCGAATTTGACATAGAGTTCTTTTACTCCGGCCCATTTTGCAAGTTTAGGGCATGGGATTAATGGGGTTCCACCCTCCCTTATACTCACCTTCTTGGAGTAGTCTACTGGGAGAAGCTCCCTATATCTCCATACGCCCCATTCACGTCCCTTAAATCTCCCCCATCCATCAACCTCGACATTCTCTAGCACAACATCAAGTAGGTCTCCGCATCTCTTGCAGACATAGCCCCTGTAGCTTCCTGGATACTCCGCCCCACATGATATACAGGCCAATCTATAATGACTCCCGGCCTCCAAGCTCCCAGCCCTTTGGCCTCGATTCTAACAGGAGCCACGTATTTTTAAGAATAACCTCGGGGAAATACCTCTAGAACAGGTTCACGGATTAGAACAGCCGTCCTATTCTGTGATATTTTGAGGGAGTTCTCCCAAATATTCTACGAGAAAATGAGGATGGGATTAGTTATACCAGGTGTAATTGTGGCCATAATGCTGGCATCTTTAGCACTGCTAGCAAATGCCGCCATAACTGGTGCTCAGACCCCGAACAGGGTTGATGCAATAGATGCGAGGACTGCTAATGGGACTATTCTCAGGGTCACCGGTATAGGCGTGGTTAGATATACTCCAGACCAGGCGATAGTAAGCATAGGTGTATTGGGTAGGGCTGAGACGGCATCCGAGGCTCTTGGGATAGCCTCTGAAAAGATTGGCCGTGTAATCCAAGCTCTTGAGGACATCGGCATAAGCAGGGATGACATGAAGACAACCAGCATAAACGTGTACCCGCAGTATAACTGGGAGGTTCGTCCCCCGATCTTGGTCGGATATGAGGCGTCCTATACCTTGATGGTGAAGGTGAGGGATGTGGGGAAGGTTGGTGAGGCCATAGATGCGGCAGCGAAGGCTGGTGCGGATAACCTGTGGGGGGTAATGTTCACATTATCCGAGAAGGCTGAACTTAGACTGCGGGAAGCTGCGTTAAAGCTCGCCCTAGACGATGCGAGAACTAAGGCGAAAATCGTGGCAGAGGAGCTAGGCTTAGATGAGATTAAGGTCTTGGAAATCAGCCTGAACGCACCCTTCCCCAACCTACCAGAGCCGAGGCCAGTAGTCATAAAGGAAACGGCCCAAACCCCCATAATCCCAGGCGAAGGACAAATAACAATATCGATTTCAGTAGTATTTCTCCTAACTTAACATACATCCTCCTATATTTTTTCACAATAAACTACAATGCAATACTCTGCCTTTTATACCCGGAGATATCACTATTTATGATGATTGTATGGAGAGTGTGTGGGCTAAGAGGTTCATGGTTGCGGCGATAGTTCAGGGAGCCCTGGCGGCGTTCCTTACACTTTACATAGTGTTGGGTCAGCTATTCTTCCTTAAGCCATCGGTAAGTAGGGTTATTGCGTTTGGAAGCGCCGGGACATGGTTCACCATGGGATACGTAACATACCTGATAGTCGGCGTCATAGGCGTCGCTGTTACATCACTCTTCTATTACTTCATAGAGACCACTATGGGGAAGCCATACAAGGGGGCGGCAAACGCTCTTGCATGGCTGCATCTAATACTCATGAATGTTGGTGTGGTCGGCGCAACCTGGCTTATGATGATCGGAGGCTATCTTGGAGGAGCTGCGATGCTGCCTCCAGAGGTCGGTGGAAAAGGATGGAACCCAGGCCAAGTCCATCAAAACATATTTTATGGAATCCCACTAGGATACCCCTTCTGGATATCAATATTCATAATACTCCTAGCCCTAGGAGTAATCTTCGGTGGACTAGGATACATCATAACATGGACTAGGAAGGAATAACCTGAAAACCCCACTTTCATTATTTTTAGAAAGAAGGGTTTGCGCCGGCGGGTGGATTCGAACCACCGACCAACGGGTTAACAGCCCGCTGCTCTACCAGGCTGAGCTACGCCGGCTCACTAATGGGTCTGGTTTAGGCTCCTTTTAAGCTCTTCGACATAATGGATATTTCCTGGTTTGGTTTTTGCTTGGATTTAGGGTTGGGGTTGCTATTCATAGTCTATTCTACTGGTAGGTGTAATCTGGGTTGTAGGTACTGTGGAGGGAGCTTCGATCCCGGGGTCGTGCCTTGGAGTGTGAGGTATGGGCTGGAGGCGTTGGAGAGTATTGTCGGCCCGGAGGACGTCGTGGCCTTCTATGGCGGCGAACCCCTCCTAAATCTAGAGTTTATACGGGAGGCAACCAGGAGGCTTAGAGCCGGTAAATTCGTTCTCCAGACTAATGGCCTACTCCTCAGGATGCTCGACCAAGAGCTACTCAGCAGATTTGACACGATACTAGTCTCTATAGATGGGGTTGGCTGGCTCACCGACAAGTATAGGGGGAGGAGGATCTACGGAAAAATCCTCAGGAGCGTGGAGTATATACGGGGAAGATATAAGGGAGACCTGGTGGCGAGAATGACCGTTACAGAGGACTCGGACATCTATAGGGATGTTAGGCACCTCCTAGACCTAGGGCTCTTCGACCATGTTCATTGGCAGCTCAGCCTAGTATGGGTTGAGAGAGATTCATGGAGAGACCTGTGGGGCTGGCTGGAGAACAGCTATTTCCCGGGGCTTAAAAGACTTCTGAAAGACTGGATAAACTCCATGAGAAGAGGACGGGTTGAGGGAATCGCCCCATTCCAGGGAATCCTAAAGAGAATAATCGAGGGCGGCCCCACACCCCCATGTGGCTCCGGGGAGGACTCATTCACCATACTCCCAGATGGCCGAGTAGTCTCATGCCCCATAGCCGTGAGAGAGGAGTGGGCCAACGTGGGAAGACTTCCTATGAAGCGTGAAGACCTATCCAATTACAAACCCCTAATCGGCGAGCCATGCAAGTCATGCAGCTACCTAAATGTCTGTGGGGGAAGATGCCTATACACCCATATCGAGAGATACTGGGGGGAAGAAGGAGTAAAGGTTATCTGCGCCGCCTCACAGTTTATCATAGACCTTATAGGTGAAGCCTTACCCGAGATAATGGAGCTGGTGGAGAAAGGGGCCGTGAGCCTCCAAAACCTAATCTACCCCCCATACAATAATACAGTCGAGATAATGCCTTGAGGAGGTCGTCGAGAAGGCTTGGGAATAAACGAGATATTCACCGAGATGGTTTATGTCAGGGGAAGCCTAATCAATATAGATCTTGACGGAGATGGAGTCTACGATGGATTTTCGTTCAGGCTTCGGAATCCACCTGTTCCCTTAGGTGGAAAAGCAATACAGATAGAGCTGATAGTAGATGGGAAACCGATGGATAAGTCCAAGACATACATAATAGTTGATGATAAGACCTTCAGGCTGAGCGATGTCTCCCCCAGCAACCCGGTAGTCTTTACACCTGGAATGCACTCAATCTTCATGGTAATAGCAGGAGAAGGGCTGAAGGAGGGAAGTCATAGAATATTGTTGAAGTCTTGGCTTGAGGGATTCGAGGAGGTCTGGGTCCCCTTCCAATTCGAGGATGAGGTCAAAGAAGAAGAGGTAAAGATAGGGTATAGGAGTGATGAGGCCGACCTCACCTACCCAATAATCCTCTCAAATGGAAGAAGCTACGCCGTAATCTCCAGGAGCGGAGACCTCTCAGCAAACTGGAACTGGATGGGCGTAACATACGATATCGGCGGGTTCTATCTTCCGCCCTCAAAGGTAATAGGCCCTGTGAGGACAAGCATTGTTATACGCGGAAACAGGCTGGACTTAAGTGAACTTGCCGAATCATTCATCCATGGACCTGGTTATCTCAAGGTTTTCTATAAGGTTGATGGAGGAGAGATAATCCGACGGATTTTCCTCCCCCATTCAAAGAACTACATGGTTGACGAATTTGTCTTCAGGGATGTTGATGATTGCGAGTTACTAGTGGAGGGGGTTGGTGCGCCAATACCTTATGGGCTTCTAGGGCTGACTCCCCAATCCGTCAAAGTATTCTTCCAGCCGTCGATAAATGGCCTATTATTCTGGTCAAAGTATACCTGCTGCTATGGGGCGATTGGGTGTGATGGTAGAAGGATTCTGCATATAGTTGAGGGTCAGGAAGATGTCTCGGAGGTAATCTCCCCGAATCCACGTTTCCAGATAAGATACAAGCCTGGCAGAAAGATGAGGATTATAGTATCTGGAGGCGATGATGTGGAGGAGATTCTAAATGGGTTTAGGGAGGGAGGCGACCCCTATATACTCCACCGAACAATACTCCACCATGTAAACGAGCTTAACAGGACAACCTACGTCGAGACGGATGAGCCTGAGATAAACCAGGCATTCAATCTCTCCAAGCTCGCTCTCTTATACCTGAAGATGCGTCATCCAGAGCTTGGGCCTGGGATAATCGCCGGGCTACCGAGGTTCCCAACATATTGGGGGCGTGATACTGGGTGGTGTCTGCCAGCCTACCTCCACGTAGGAGACCTTGAATGTGTCAGGGAGGTTATCGAGAATATGCTGAGGCATATGAGGGAAGGTGAGATACCTATGATAATAGGGGGAAAGGGGTTCCTCCACACCACAAGTTATGGGAGTACCGACGCCACCCTCCATTATCCATACCTAATCCTTGAGTATGTTAAGTCGAGTGGAGACCTACAATCCCTAAAGAGATGGTATCCTAAGGTCGTTGAGATGATTAGATGGGGTGAGTCGAGAGACCTGGATGGAGACGGGTTCCTCGACCACTCAGGCTCCATGACAGGCCTCCTACCCATCCCAGACACAACATGGATGGACCACATAGACAGGCAGAAGAGCGCTATTGAGGTCCAGGCACTGTGGGTCTTAGCCCTGAGGTCAGCCGCCCACCTGGCCAAGATAATGGGAGACCATGAGAACATGGAGAGATGGGTTAGGATGGCCGAGGATGTGAGGTCTAGTATGGAGAAACATTACTGGAACCCCGCCGAAGGATACTTCTACGATACTATAAGGCCTGATGGGTCAATGGACCCAACCATACGGCCTAATGCAGCAGTCCCGATGGCATTTAGGATGATACGTGGAGAGTTGGCTGAGAAGGCTTTGAGGCGTCTCGAGAGACCCGACATGACAACTCCATGGGGAGTCAGAACACTCTCATCCCTGAACCCAAGATATGACCCGAAAGCATACCATGATGGAGCTGTCTGGCCGCTGGTAACCGGATGGACCGCCATGGCCGAGTTCGCATATGGGAGATCCGAGGAAGGATACCGATACCTAAGCATGATGGCGGGCCAAATTCTACGGGAGGCCGGGATGTATGCCGAGCTATACAGGGGAGATAGGGAGGAACCCTTCAACGCATGCGTACTCCAGGCCTGGAGTGTGGCAATGTATATCCGGGCAATCTTCTCAATGCTGGGAATCGGCATCGACGCCCTTGAGAAAACAGTTAGGATAGACCCACGGATACCAAGAGACCTTAAAATAATACGAGTGGGGAGGCTCAGGGTGGGCGAGTCCACAATAAACATAACGATAAACATGCTAGAGAAAAGGGTGGCGGTCTCCTCATCTAGGAGAGGACCAAGCCTAAGAATCATGACCCTCCAAGCCTCAGAAGAGCTACCCCCAGGCGGAAAAACAATCCTACCCATCTAGACAAGTATATAAGAGGCCTAGGAGAGACAGAGCTGTGTGGGCCCGTAGCTCAGCCTGGTTGGAGCGTCCGGCTGATAACCGGGAGGTCGTGGGTTCGAATCCCACCGGGCCCATCAATATATGTTATGGAAGCTCCCTGCTTCTGCTCCTGGAGACGGGTTAGGTCTTGGCCGAGGAGATACTCTTCCTCGCATCACTGATCATCGGGGCAAAGCTTCTAGAAGAATTCACCTCAAGGATTAATCAGCCGCCTCTCTTGGGCCACATGCTGGCAGGTATAATCCTGGGACCCGCCTTCCTCTCCATTGTAAGGCCTGTTGCTGAGTTGAGGCTCTTCATAGAGATAGGCATATTCCTAATGTTTTTCTTCGCAGGATTCGAGGAACTTGACATACCTGGATTAGTCTCCGTCATGCGGAAGAAACTATTCTACGCTGCCCTCTCCACATACTTCATACCCTTTATAGCCTCCCAGCTATTCCTAATGGCTTCAGGATTCAGTCCACTAAAATCATTCGCAGTATCAAGCATAGTAGCCATGTCGAGTCTAGGAGTGGTGACGATAACCTTGATGAAGCTCCGGAAACTCAAGGACCCTGTAGGATTAGAGATATTCAGCATGGTTGCAATAACAGAGTTTATAGGTATAATCTTGGCAAGCATAGCGTTGGAGTTCTTCGCGGAATCTGCCACCACAACCCTCCAAAACCTAGTCCTCATACCCATCAAGATAATAGCATTCTTCACCATAGGGACGATAATAGGTCTCCGACTTCTCCCAAAGCTATTCAGGCTTGCGAAGAAACTTAGGGTAACGGGGATAATTTACGGGATGCTACTCGGTATACTCCTCCTCTTTGTATATGCCGCTGAGGTAAGCGGTCTCCACGGAACCATGGGAGCCCTACTCTTCGGAGCAGTCCTCTCACCCCTCTCAGGCG
>CAZHEC010000052.1:7125-7776 GCA_964531465.1 uncultured Nitrososphaeria archaeon
CCTCAGGCGAGTTCCACCTAGAAGTCGTCAGAGGGCTAAGAGGCATAGCCTACGGGGTCTTCATACCGATATTCTTTGCAGGCTTAGGACTATACTTCGATACAGGCTTCCTAACCCTCCCGCCCCAGACAATCCTAGGATTCCTAGCCATAATGATACTCCTAAGATTCTTCATGGGATACCTGGCATCCAAGATAGCAGGCTTAAGAGCATGGATAGCTCTAAGCGCTGGGATCCTGTCGAAGGGAGGGGTGGACTTAGCCTTCATGCTCTCACTATTCGAGGCAAACATAATTGGGGAGGACATACTAGCACTCTACATATTCTTCACACTAGCAATAGTCGTAGCCTCGCCGATAATTCTCCAAAAAACGTTGCAGAAGATATCTCCGCCGACTGAGCAGGAGCTTGAGGAGGCGATAATCCCAACATACATCAGGATAGCCCTGACAGACATAAGGGCAAAAGACATCATGAGCACCAACATACCCATAATCCCCGAAGACATGACCATAGAAGACTTCCTCCAACACCACATAGAGAAGGGACGTCGCAACTACCTAGTTGTAGATAAGGAGGATAGGCTGGTAGGAGCCATCTCGATACAGCAGGTAAAATACATCTCAAAAGACCTATGGAGCAAGCTCAGGA
>CAZHEC010000053.1:0-7760 GCA_964531465.1 uncultured Nitrososphaeria archaeon
CCTCTTTAAGGGCTGGAGGATAGCCTGGGCCAAGGGACCTAACCAGTCTGGGTATATCCTCCACTCTCACAAGGTAGCCTGGGCTCACGTAGAACTGTCTACGGCCCTCTCCGCCAAACCTGTATCCAAGGGTCTCTCCGCCGACCTTGACGACCCCTCCCTCCTCCTTACCCACCATCAAGCTCTTGGCTACGCCTATGGAGGGCCTACCTAGTAAGAGTCCGAGAAAGACTGCCAGTCCCGCCCTACGTGGATGGAGAAGGCCGTGTGCATCTACTAGCAGAAGCTCCCAATCCGAGCTAAGGCCCCTCAAGGCCTCGAACATGGGCGGTCCTTCCCTGAGGAAGAGGAGGCCCGGAACGTAGGGGTATGGGGGTCTGCAGATGACGTAGTTGCTCTCGGTGATTCTCCCATCCCCTATATCCCAGACCAGGGCGCATGAGGCCATGAGTTCTCCGCCGTAAGCCGCATCTACAGCCGCAACTTTCCTCACCTCGGGGAGAACGGCCTCCCTCTCCAAGACAATCCTACCTACCGCCTCTTGGAGGGCCTCGAAGAATCTCTCGAGAATTAGGTCCCTATCCATCCATGGGTTTTAGGGAAAGTAACCTTAAAAAGGCCACCCTCGGACCCTCATAGGGGAGTGATGAGTTCAGCCTTGCCTGAGTGCTTGATGAGTATTCTCTCTGACCCCGAGGTCTAGTGGTATGAGGCTCGACCTGGAGCTCGGGAGGATTGAGGAGTGGGTTAGGAGAGGCGGCTACAGGAGGGTTCTGATACAGTCGCCCCTAGGACTAAGGCATGCAGCCATCACGGTGGCTGAGACCCTGAGACGGATGAACGTCGAGACGCTGCTCTCTGGAAGTAATTGCTGGGGTGGATGCGATGTGGCTTACAGGGAGGCTGAGGCCCTGGGGGCAGACGCCATAATCCACATGGGGCATCCAAGGTTCTTGGGAAGAGACCGGATGCCAACCTACTACCTTGAGTGCCGCTACATGGACCCCGAACCCCTCCTAAAGGTGGCCGAGAAGGCCGTGAATCTACTCCATGACGGAGGCACCGTAGGCGTGGGGGTAACAGCCCAGTGGCTCAACCACCTAGACCTACTCTTAAGGAGGCTAAGGGAGCGCGGAGTAGATGCGGTGGCGGGTGATGCAGGCGGGGTCGTGAGGCATGTGGGCCAGGTCTTGGGATGCGCATATGGTGGTCTGCTAGGCCTGGAGGGGCGGGTCTCCGCATACCTTGTCTTCGGCAGCATCTTCCACGGCCTAGGCCTGGCCCTCCTGACACGTAAGCCGGTCTATGGAGCCGACCCCTTCGCCCAGAAGGTCGAGGAGCTTGGGCCACGTGCAGAGAAGATACTTGCCCAGAGGTATGCCATGATAGAGGGGTTCAAGAGGGCTGAAAGGATAGGCGTGGTTGTGAGCCTGAAGCCTGGGCAGATGAGGAGGGGCCTGGCCCTAAAGCTCAGGGAGATGGTGGAGAGATGGGGTAGGGGGGCAGACCTAGTGGTTCTCGACGAGGTCTCTGAGCAAGCCCTTACAGACCTGCCGCACCAAGCCTTCATAAACACTGCCTGCCAGAGGCTCTCGATAGAGGACCAGCAGAGGATTAAGAAGCCCCTCCTCCTGCCATCCGAGGCCCTCGTCGCCATGGGCAAGCTTAGGTGGGAGGGTGTCGTCAGAACCCCTAGATACTTCTCGATGGAGGTGTGAGGGATGGTCTTCGCAGAGGATGGAGAAGTAGTCTCACCAGGGGAACCAATCTGCGTGGAGGAAGAGTTCCTCCCAGGCGAGAACACCAAGCTCCATGGGGACGGGGTGGTAGCATCAACCACCTATGGCAGGGTGAGATATGACAGGAGGGCGAGGAGGGTTAGGGTTGAGCCGCTCAAACCCGTAGAGGAGGTGAGGACAGGGGATACGGTCCTAGCGGAGGTTAAGGAGGTCCAGGACAAGATAGCCGTCGTCGAGATTATCTCCGTCAATGGGAGACCCCTTAAGCATCCTAGAACCGCCTTCATACTTCCGACCCCTAAGATGAGGGGAACCATGGACGAATACGTGGGTGTAGGCGACCTGGTGGTAGCAATAGTCATAAACATCTTCGCGGGAGTGATAGGGCTAACCATATGGAGGCAGGGATTAGGCTCAATCTACTCCCTCTGCGACTCGTGCGGCGGCCTACTAAAAAGAACCCAGAAAGCCCTGGTCTGCACACGCTGTGGCAAGAGGGAAAAACGTAAAATCGTCCACTACTACGGAAATATGGCTCGTCTGGCATCCATGGTAGGGTGAGTTGGATGGAATTAAAGATAATTAGGAGGAGTAATGATTACCTGGAGATTGAGGCTGTTGGGGAGGACCCAGCCCTCTTCGATTCTCTCAGCGAGTTAGCTCAAAGAATAGAGGGAGTCGAGTATGCGGGGATAACGATAGAGCACCCATTGACTAGGAAGGTAATCATGAGGGTTAAGTCTAATCCGTCGAAGGTGAAGGCCGAGGAAGCCCTCAGGCAGGCGGTCAAGGAGCTAAAGGACATATCCAGGGAGCTTCGCGAGAAGTTCGAGAAGATTTAACTTAATTAACAAGTAGGTGGAATAGGAGAAGGGTTGCTGAGCTATGGAGTTCTGCCCCAGATGCGGGAAGGTTATGACGCCGAAGAAGACCTCCAACAAGCTGGCCCTAGTCTGCCCCAAATGCGGTTACAGGAAAGGCATGGTGAACGACGTGATAATGGTTAGGATGCCTAGGAGGAAGCAGGAGGAGGTAGTAGTCATAGAGGAGGAAGAGGAGGAGAGAATACTTCCGACAACTAAGGATGTTATCTGCCCCAGATGCGGGAACCGTGAAGCACAGTATTGGAGCGTCCAGACACGCTCGGCCGACGAACCCATGACACAATTCTTCAGATGCACAAAATGCAACTACACCTGGAGGGAATATGCCTAGTCTTTCATTATATAGGCCCTCTTGATTCCCGGAGGCAGGCTCAACTCCTTTAGGAGTTCCTCATTAGCAATAATCATGAAAACTCCTCCTATCTCGATGCTTCTCCTCCTCAATACCCTATGGAGGGAGTTAAAAAGCTTGGGTGGAGGCGTCTTAGATGAGAGAATCAGCACGCTCTCCCTCTTCCTACTCTGACCCAGCAAGAGCCACCTAGAGACAGCGTGGACACCATCCACATCAGGATATATTATTGGTATCGACTCCCCGTTTGGAGTGATGGGCTCCTGGGCTAGGATTCCTAGGGGACGGGACGTCATGGTTGAGATGTAGGAGGCGAGTGGAAGAACAGTCATATCAAACGACAATATAGATGTGATCTTCGTTCCAGCAAACTCATTTATCACGTATGCTCCGAGAACCTTAACCAGGTTGGGATTCACCATAACCTGACTTAAATCCACATAACCATTCAGGTATCTTACATGCTGATTGACTATATTCTCTATATTGAGGTTTGTTAGGAGGCGTTCAAGGAGCTGGAGGGCCTTCTTACCCCTAGGGACGGTCTTTCCCGTAAGATACCTGGTGAGTGTTGAGACAGGGAAACCCGTCATGTCAGATATCTTCCTATAATTATACCTAGACTTGAATATCCTAAGAAGATCTATAGCAACCGAGCTAACCCCCTCACCCGAATCACCGATAAAGGAAGAAGCCCTTCTACCCGGCATGACCGTCATAAGCCATGGACCGAGGAGGGTAAAAGCATTACACCTATAGAAGTCTCGAAATCATACCCACATAATACAGAACACCTAAATACGGACAATACACCACCATACAACATCATTTTATAAGCCTCTACAAATCCTACAATTGGGGGCCCGTGGCCTAGAATGGATATGGCGCCGGCCTGCGGAACACTTGTGCGGAGAGCCGGAGGTCCCGGGTTCAAGTCCCGGCGGGCCCACATATAATTATATTCAAGGCAATCATAATTATTAGATGATGAGTATATCTTTCCCATCTGTTGGGGATGTTGCTAGACGTGGGGTTTATGAGGTTTCTGCCGACGAGCCGCTGAGCAAGGTTATCGGCATCTTCAGGAACAAGCATCCGCCCATAGTAGTCGTTATGGATAGGAGCGGCAGGCTCGTCGGCGTGATAACCGAGAGAATAGCTGTCAGGGCTACGGTAAACATAGATAAGACGAAGGCGGCTAGGCTTGCCATCAGGGCTCCGACGGTAAATGTGGGCGATAGCCTAGCAGAGGCAGCCCGGCTCATGCTGGAGAACAATCTCAAGGCCCTTCCAGTCGAGGATGGCGGCTCAATAATCGGCACAATCTCGATAGACGATATGGTGGAGGGTCTTGGAGACAAGTTTTTCTCCAAGTTCAAGGTCAGGGAACTCATGACAAGGGAACCCATAACAATATATCCTAACGCAACGGTGGGCCAGGCAATAGTAAAGATGAGGGAGAACGGGATCTCCAGGCTTCCAGTAGTAGATGGAGGAAAACTGGTTGGGATAGTTACTATTCATGATGTTATCACGAAGGTTGTTCAGCCTAGGGAGAGGGCGACTATCGGTGAGGTGGTTGGGGAAAAGACGAGGACATTAAGTCATCCAGTAAAAGATATCATGACGAGAACCGTGATAACCGCTCATCCTGATGAACCATCCAACAAGGCCATAAACAGGATGCTCCAGGCTGATGTCTCATGCCTAGTAGTAGTCCATGACGGTAAACCAGTTGGAATAATAACCAGGGCGGACATACTCGAACCGATAGCGAGGCTTGCCCAGCCAACCCCACAGCCAATAACAATACAGCTAAGCTTCAAGCTAAGGAACCTTGACGAGGAATGGAGGAACAGGATACTAGAGCTGGCCGAGAGATACATCAAACGTGTAGGAAGCTTGATGGGGACGGGGAACCTAACCCTCCACTTCAAGGAACATAAGGAGAAACACGGAGACAGAAGGCTAATCCACTGCAGGGCGAGGCTAAACACCGATAAAGCCCAGATAAACGCGACAGGAGAAGCATGGACCCCAACCCAAGCAGCAAGAATAGCCCTAGACAAAATCGAGAGAAAACTCCTAATAACCAAGGAACTCCAGCAAAGACACCCATACGCGGAGGAAATCCTCCAAAGGATGGCCACAGAGATGTAGAGACCTGTTCTGGGGGAGGTGGGGCCGCTGGGATTCGAACCCAGGATTTCCAGCGCCCCAGGCTGGAGTCATAGCCAAGCTAGACCACGGCCCCACCAGCTTGTGGTTTGTCTTTCCTGAATTTAAGCCTTAGATGATGCTTCATTATGTTTCTGGTTGGGTCGTTAAGGATATAAGTCGCCTGGCTCCGTGCCTTAAAGTCTATGAGGTTCAGCCGGTTCGGGGGGAACCCTATAATCCAGCCAAATACTCGGAAGCACTGGGAGTCCTGCGCAGTCTTCAACTGTGGTGTGGCCTATGATGGGGAGAGAATACACATGCTCTACCGGGCCGTAGGAGAATACAGGCACTATATCTCGAGGCTTGGGTATGCGGTGAGCAGCGATGGTGTCAGCTTCAGGAGGTTTGAGAAGCCCGTAATAGAACCTGACAGGAGCTATGATAAGTGGGGCTGCGAAGACCCTAGGATAACGCCCCTAAACGGCACATACTACATCACATACGTAGCGCTTAGCAAGCCCCCCAAGATGGGTGGAGGGCCGCCAAGAACGGCACTCGCAAGCACACAGGACTTCAAAACCTATGTGAAACACGGGATAATAACACCCGAAGGCTCCGACAGCAGGGACACGGTCCTCTTCCCCAAAAGAATCAACAAGCAATACGTCATGCTACACAGACCATACAACTGGGTGAAATGGAACATCTGGAAAAACTCCGGAAGACTCTATACAAGGTTCGGTGAGCAGGAAGTTGAACTCAAACTCGAGGAAGAGCCTGTGTTCCCCGATAGACCCAGCATCTGGATAGCATACTCAAGGGACCTGAAGAACTGGTATGGATACAAGCCTATAATGGAGCCGCAGCACCCATGGGAGAGCTGGAAGATAGGTGCAGGCCCCCCGCCCATAGAGACCGAGGAGGGATGGCTCCTAATCTACCACGGAGTAGACACCGACAAGACCTACAGGGTCGGGGCAGCCCTCCTAGACCCAGACAACCCGGAGAAGGTCATAGCGAGAACCAGAAGCCCCCTCCTAGAGCCAGAAGCTCCATACGAAACGGGCGGAGATGTCCCAAACGTAGTCTTCCCCACAGGAGCCATCACCCTAAACGACAAACTATACATCTACTACGGCTCAGCAGACAAGACATGCTCCCTAGCGACAGCCAACCTACAAGAACTCCTAAACTATTTAAGAAGGGAGACGTGAAGAGGCATAACAGCCAGTATGAAGGGTTTGGTGAGGGCTGCGCTCCTAGCCTCCACCACGGCCCTCCTCATATACATACTCCTACAGGGAGGGTTGACGGAGCTCCTGAGACAGCCCGACGGAGTCCACCCGAGACCCCTGGTCGAGCTAACCGTTTCATGCGGGGGAGAGATACAGACCGTAGAGCCTGGAGACGTGGTGGAGTGCGGAGACCCGCCGATAAAGATCCACCTAAAGCTGATTAACAACTCGGGCGAGCCAAGCCTAGACGACCTACTAGCCTCCGGGGTAATGATGCTAGTCAGGAACGGATACGTATTGGAGGTCAAGCTTGGAGACTTCCTGGAAGTCATAGGCTTGAACGAGGACGCCGAGATAATAGACCACATAGGCGCCTCCATAATAGAGGTCTTCGGTGGAAGAATAGGACCCTGGGAGGCAAAAGAGATGGAGGCGACAATAGAGCCACGGAGAGATCTAGAAGAGATAACCATAGAATATAGGGCCTGGATAATAGACGAAGACGACACCGCAACCAACCCCACAACCGGCGAACAAGAAAACTACGTGGCAAGATACCCGCCGGAGCACCCCACCATGAACCCACCCGACTCAAGATGGGCGGGAAAAGAGTTCCTAAAATACAAAACAGCTCAAATAACAATATCACCAAAAATAACCTAACAATAGGTTAAGAAATTCTTTTAGATATTATATCCCTGAATGCTACTTCACTTCGGCAAAGTGTATTTTGGAAAGAAACAAAACCCTTGAAGAAGCTAACCACGAAGTAAAGCGAAGGAACCAATGAAGACAGTCATAGCATTAACTAAACCTGACACTTCAAGACACCTAACAAGAAGGACAATACTATACAGAGAAAGAGCTATGACGACTCCTAATAACGCTTATAGGAGGCATGGCCATGAGAAGTAACGAGACGGGATTGCTAACCAAGTGGGAGCGGAAGATTCTCCTCGATAAGCTCCATGGACTTGAGGTTAAGCCCGAGCATCTTAGAGCTGTTAAGCATAGAGTCAAGAAGAGGCTTCTAGAAGCCCTAAAAGACCTCCAACTAATCTACGCAGTCTTCCCAGAACTCAAAAACGTAACACCTGTAACAGTGGTGCGGGGGGTGGGATTTGAACCCACGAACCCCTATGGGACAGGAGCCTCAGTCCTGCGCCTTTGACCAGGCTTGGCTACCCCCGCTTTCCCCCCGCTGTCTCCTTTTTGCGGGGTCTCTAAATAAAGATTATCTCAGGGCTTGGGCGTTCCTGTGGATCTTCTGGATTGCCTGGGCTATGTCCTGGAGTTCCTGGGGTTCTGAGAGGAGTATGTTTTGGGGTAGCCAGACTATCTCTCTTCTTGCCTGTTCTGTATTTGGGAGGTTTTTTGAGTGTGGTAGGAG
>CAZHEC010000054.1:0-7714 GCA_964531465.1 uncultured Nitrososphaeria archaeon
TGTCCCGTTTAATCCACCTCCTAGAGGGAAGCCGGCCCCTTATGTGGGTCAGTGGGTTAAGGTAGTCTGCTATGCTCAGGAATGAATCTTAGAAGAATTATCCGTTCCTCATGGTCAATCCCTCCTCAAGTTTCTTAAACATCTTTCTAACGGGTCTCTCCAACTCTTCTCCACGAGACATTTGACGCCAACTCCCATGGTGAGAACTTGGGTACAGCAACCTCCGCTAAAGCCCTAGATTCCTCGCCGTCCAACCCCATACTTCTGAGATGCTTCTCAACCCTCCTCCTAACCCACCAATATCTAACCTTGGCCCGAATAATCAGTGGAAGATAGTATAATGTGAGAATCAAGGCTATGTGGGATATGGTTTTAAGAGACTCGGCGGCAATCTTTACGTATCTAAGCCTTTTCATGATTACTCTCTTGGGCTGCGTCTCCATGAAGCAGATTTGATGGCTTCCTGCAGTATGCTTAGCGGATTCACGAACTGCTCCTTTGTTAAGGATAAGGCTGCTTCCCTATCTATACCCGAGTCTATCAGCTCCTTGTAGAAGGCGGCTATGGCCTTCGCCCTGTTTTTCGCCTGCTCCTCGTCGAGTGTCAGCCCCATCAGCTCTTTCAGTGGCTCCACGAGCTCCCTAAGTAGCGTTGGAACCTCCTCCCTGACAACCTTAAGGAACTCCTTGAACTCCTCAACATCCCGGCTTTCACCACGCATATAATCACCCCAGTAGATTATCCTTTTTGACCAGCATATTTAAGCAAATTGCTTAGAATAGGCCCTTTTCAGGATGGTAGGAATGCTGCTCCCTTGCAGAGTAGGAGCACGGTTGCCGCTAGGGGTAGCCTGAGCCTCTCGTCCCTATACGGGCCATATGTCTTGTCTCCGAGCCTAAATCTAGGGGAGTTTATCACGTGAACCTCTGCTTCCTCGTCTAGGGGTAAAGCTACCGCCTCCGTGAAGGGGTCGAACTCGTCCAAGTCTCCGGGATCGAAGACCTTGGCCATCATGCCCGTCTTACCGTTAAGCGAGTTGCCCAGCCTAAGAAGCCTATGGATGTCCGTTGTTACCACGGAGTCTATGTGGGAGGATGCCAGGCTGGCTGCGGCCTTGAAGAGCAGGAGGCGGCATCCGGGTGAGAGGGCGTTCCACCCAGGGTTCTCATCCCACGCCTCCGCCAGGTCTCTAGCCTCCTCCGCACACCGCCATGCCCTAGGGCTTCCTGTAAGCTTGTGGAGCTGCTCTGCATCTGGTTGGGAGGCGAGTTGTAGAGCCGCCCTCGCAATCCTCCCTCTCCATCCAGGGTCGTTCAGGTCAGGCGCTGTCTCGGGGTCTATATTCCTTGCCGTAAGCCCCATTATCTTGGGTTCCAGACCCACGGCCAGGATGTAGTCTGCTATCTCCTTCCGCTCCCTCTGGCCCAGCGTTAGCACCTCCTCATCCTTCACTACTACGTGGTATCCCCTGTTGCCCGAGAAAGCCATGGTTATCTTCTTGAACCCGAGGTCTATCTGGAGGAAGTCTAGGAGCTTCCTGGACTCCTCCTTGGCCGCCTCGAGGCATAGTTCGCAGACCCACTCAACCTCCATTAGCTTTCCTCCGCATGAGGGGCATTCCTCTAAGTCTTTTGGGTGGGGCGTCCTACAGGATGGGCAAACCTTGAAGTCATGCTCCTTCTCGCAGCCCGTATCCAGGTGGTCGGCGTCTATGTCGAAGATTAGCTCCGCTCCCATCCACTCCTTCTCCTCCATAGGCGCCCTGGGGTATCGGTAGAAGGCCGCAGAGTAGTGGAGGTGGAGGGGTGTGGCCTCCCTCACCAGCCTCCAAAGCTCCTCCTCACCCGCCACGTCGAGATGCCTTACCATTATCTTCTCGCCGAAGGTGAAGTATCCGAACTCACGTTCCTGAATACGCTCAGGAATGTAGAGGAGCCTGTAGTTCTCCTGGTAGAACCTCTTGAAGACTCTCTCAACAAACCTAGACTCCCGTGGCCCCAGGAAGCTCAAGACCCCTTACTAGCCCCGCTCTAGAGAAGTATAAACCGTGTATCCTATTATGAGGAGGAATATGGCCAAGGCTAGCCAGAAGATACTTCCATAGAGGAGGTCTATGAAGGCTTCTACACTCATCCCAGAGCCTAGATGGACTCCCTGAATTAAAGCATTACCCCTCATTTAAATCCCGCACATTCGGGCACCCCCCTACTCCAAAAATATGAGCCTTGACCATGTATTGGGTGGGGTTGGGGTTTGGCGGTTCCGATAGGTTTGGTCTCTAGCGGGGCAAGCGAGTCGCATGCGACGGTCATACTGTATGATGGTATGGAGAAGGTGGTGCAGAACGAGAGCCTGGTCCTTATCAGGAACAAGAATGGAGGTGAGATACTTGCGGTATGTAGAGGGGGTCAAGGCATAAACGAGAATGTTAGGGCGACGGGGTTCACGCCTGGGGTAGCTTATGCGAGGGCGGGAAGAACCCCCAGCAGCGCCAAGGAATATTACACTTTCGAGCTCGAGGTCATAGGAGCCGTAACCGACGGCGGAGTCCAGCAGAATAAACTCATCATAGCGCCCACCTCCCAGGTGGAGATGTTCACAGACGAGGATAACCCCATGAAGTATCTAGGAGACACAGGTTTAACCATAGGGCACTATTGGGGGAAACCTAGATGGAAAGTTCCAGTCCTTAAGCAATACATCAATTACCATATAGGCGTATTCGGGGTAACTGGCTCAGGTAAGAGTTATTTCACTAGGTATGAGATTATCCCCCTGCTTAGGAGGGCTGGATACTCCGTCATAGTCATGGATTGGAAGGGAAGCGACTACGCACCATACTATGACACGGTTATCCCACTTGACTCTATTAAAGTGGATGATTACACGGTCCTCAAGTATTTCAGCACACTTACGAGAGACTTCGGGTATATCGGTAGGGAGGAGAACCCTGTCTCGATGGCTTTCGAGAAGGCTTTGAGGAGGGCGGATTGGAGGGGTAAGGACCCCTCGGAGGCCAGGAGACTACTCTATGAGAAGGCTAGGGAGATACTGGAGGCCGAGTCAAGAAATGTTAAGGGCGAGACGGCGAGGCTCTGGATGGATAGGTTGAATGCATCCTTCGAGGAGATAACTGAGGAGGAGCTTGAGAAATTCCTCGGAACCATGGAGCCATGGGAGATATACGCTGAGGCGAAGGAGAAAGGGATAGTAGTCATCGACATGAGTAAGGGTGAGGAGGACCAGAAACTCGGGGCATTTTACTCTATAGCAAGATACCTGAAGAGGCTTATGGAAAAGAAGCAGAAGCTCGACATGGCATTGGTCATTGATGAAGCCCCCCAATATGCTCCATGGCAGCCGAGGGGACTCGCCAAGGAGACAACAGACATAATAATTGATATGTGCGCCCTTGGGAGAAGCTATGGCCTTAGCATAGTCCTGCTTAGTCAGGGTATGGCTGGTGAGATAGGGCTTAGTGCAGCTGTTATAAGGAACCTTAACACACAGTTCATCGGCAGGATTCATCCATTAGACTTGGAAGAGGCCCAGAAACTCGCCTCCTCATACTACATATCAGCCGATAGCCTCCTAACCCTACCAGAAGGACATTTCTACTTCCTGGGGAGGATGAACCCCTCTCCAACCCCCTTGCTAATCAGCTTTGAGATAGAGGAGGAAAAAGATGAGTAAGGAGGAGTCGGCGGTCTCGAAGCTTCCGCCACCACTCCAGGCAGACTTCTTCGAGATGAGTGAGAAGGCGGCTCAGAAAGCCTTAGAAAGGATGATGAAGGAGAGGGAGAGAATAGCTAGGCTTAGGAGTAAGCTCCGATACAAGAGGATCCCGAGGATAGAAGGTGTTGAGAATCTGAGGATTGGTGTGGTGGATGGCTCCTACTCACCTGACCTAAGCGAGAAGATGGGATATAGGGTCGGGGTTTACACAGCCTCCTACATGGTCCTAGACAGCAGGAGCATATACTCTGACAAGGACGACGAATCTATGACGATAGGATACGTAATGGCGCCGCAGGTAGGAAGTAGCCTACACGCCAAGAAAATCCTCAGCTTACTAGCAACCTACGCAGAGAGGGTAATGGCCGAGAGATGCCTGAGGAAGTATGACGTGGACCTCCTGGTAATCGACGGCTCCTTTTACGGGTTTAGGACTAGATGTAGCGAGGTGAAGAAACGTAGTCTCGACGAATTTGACGGTGTCTGGGGGCCTGAGTCGGGAGGATTTAGGACTGCATGGGACTTGATTAAGGAGGTTTATGAAAGGAGTAGGAGGCTGGCTGAGAATGGCAGAACCGTTGGTGTGATTAAGAGGCTTAGAACCCAGGCCATAGATGGATGGCTCTTCACCCAGAGATGGATGATTAAAGACACGATGGGAAAGAATGACCGTCTACTTCTATGGTTAACCATGCGTCCAGGCGAATACTTCGATTACCGAGACATCCTCGGAGACCAATACAGCTATCATCACTACTCAAACATAATGACGTGGATGAGTGATGTTCAAAGAAAGCTGAGGAATGCTGAGGAAAAAGGCGTGGATAAATTCCAGGAGGTCATGGAATTCATAGATAAGAAGCTTAGAACCCAGATAGGAACAGACCTATGCCAGGACAAGAGGATACTCGGGGAGGAAAAATGGGAAGAATGTGCCAGAAGGAAGGTTGCCGAGATAACCGGGTTAATGAGGGTTTACGTAAGACCATATGAGGCCGCACCCTTCTGCATCGAGCTTGGAAACAAAGTTGACCTGGACACCGCCGTGGGTTATCTTGCTTGGAGCGTGAATAAGGCTACGGGCCTACCATTTCCACTTGACCTGATAGATGAGTTAATCTCGCTTGATAGGAGGATTTCTAGAGAGTTTGCAGAGGAGGTCGAGGCCAGAATTCTTCTGAAAAAGGCCCTAAGCCTAAGCGAGGTCAGAGAAGAGTTTACACCACTAAACCCGCAGAAGGAGTAGCAGTGGGATGAAGGCCTGGATAGACATATTGAGCCCAAAACAGCTCTGGATGTTCACAAGGATTGCTGAGACCCTTGAGAAGAGAGGATGGGCGGTCCTGTTAACCTCTAGGAGATACGAGCAGCTTGATGAGTTAATCGAAACTGTGTTCGATGGATGGGATATATTGAGGGTTGGGGAGTGGGGTGGAGGAAACCTTGAGGGAAAACTCGAAGCAAGTGCAAGGAGACTGCTGGAGCTTACACACATAATCCTAAGGCATAAGCCCGACATAGCGCTCTCAAGCGGCTCACCCGAGGCATCAAGAATAATCTACGGGTTGGGAAAACCGCATATACTCGTCTCCGACACACCACACTCGCCCGTGAATCTCCTAAGCGCCCCTATCTCGGCTAGAGTATTGACTCCATGGGTGATAAGCAGAGAGGAGTGGGTCAAAGCGGGTGCAAGAGCCAACACCATTAGACACTATAAGGCACTTGACCCCTGGTTCTGGCTCCGAGACATTAGGTATGATGGATCCGTCCTTAGGGAACTCGGCCTACATGAAAAGCAGTATATCCTGGTAAGGCTTCCCGAGACCCAGGCATCATACCTAAACATAGATGAAGAGGAATTCTTGAAACGATTGGGCAAAGCCTTGGAAAGCCTAGATATAGTAGTCCTCCCGAGATACAGGCTCCAGGCGGAATTAGCGGAGAAGATTCTACCAGGCGCCATAATAGTTAGGAAGCTTTTACCAGGCCCCTCCCTCATAATGCATGCTGCAGTCTTTATCGGTGGAGGTGGAACTATGACCCAAGAGGCCGCATTAATGGGCGTCCCAACCATCTCGGTTTATCCCGGGAGGCTTCCAACGGTCTTAAGATACCTTGTGGGCCGGGGTTTGGTTGTAAGGGTCAGGGGTGTCGGAGGGCTTGCTAAGACCGTTAAGAATATTCTTGGGAACCTTGAGGCTTGGACGGAGAGGTGGAGGAGAAGATCCGTCAAGTTGAGGAGTATTATGGAGGAGCCTGAGCGGAGGGTTGTGGAGGTTGCCGAGGAGCTGTTAGGATAGCCTTGACCTTAGGTCCTCCAAGGTTTCTGTGAATCGTCTATGAGCCTCCCTCATCCTCCTTAGATGGTCCTCTGCCACCCTCCTGAAAGCAGATCTCCCCATCCTGCCAGTTAGGTAGCTGTGAGTCGCTATCCAGAGCGAGTCAACCTCCTCCTCGAGCTTCCTCGCCGAGTCCGCTAGCTCCCTCAGCTTCTCCTCCATCCCCGGCATGGCCTTCCTCACATCTCCCACCAATGCTATCAGCTTCCCAACCCTCTTCTTCACATCGCTCCTAAGCTCGAGTATTCTGGGGCGGATGAATCCTTTATCAAGGATTTTCTGCGAGGTGATTAGGTCTGCGGCAGAGAGGTAGTCTGCTGAAAGACTGTCGGCCTCTCTTAGAAGCTCTCCCCCAGGCCCCACCACTTCAGGTCTACCACGCCTAACATACACCGACACGATGGAGCCTACTGCTATTATTATTGCGGCAGCCCATAGGTATGGCAGGATGGCGAACCTGCTAAATGACTTACGGTAATCTATCTTGGCTTGAAAGTCTCGGTAATTAAACGGATCTATGTGGGTGAAGGTGAACCCCAGCACAAGAGTCTCGGGATATACTCGCTCCAGCTTATCTACTTCAGGCTCGGTGGAGATAAGCTCTACGGAGTTTAGGACTGCTTCTACATTATATACCCTGATTGTTAGGTTAAGTGGTAGGATTAAACCTATGTTCAGGCTGCCGCCGCCTGCTTCGATAGATATTTCAGGCTTGAAGATTACTTCTATTGAGCCTGCCTCACCCTCGTCTATCCCCTCCCTGAGATTAACCGTAAGAGTTTTCTTATCGAGGTTAAAGTTCCCTCTAATTCTGCCCAACGGGTCTCTAACCTCAATTACTCTAGATGCCTCGGGTAGATACATTGTGAGACTATTAAGCGCCGAACCTCCCAAGTTCCGTATTCTCAGCTTGAGTGAGATCTCTTCCTCGGTCAGATCCACCCTAAGAGTTGCTTCCGTTATGTCGAGTAGCTTTAGGTCTCCGCTCCTAAAGTTTATCATGAGGCTCTGCGGACTCTTATCGGCGAAGTCCAAATCCTTACGCTCCGCTTCTAGTACGCCCTGCTCTCCCTCAACCTCCTTAAGGAACTCGGGTGATTTCTCCATGATTGTTGAGCCTCTTGGAAGTATCACTCTAAGTTTTAGTGTGCCTCCACCCTCCGCTAGTATGGGTGTTATGGGGAAGCTTAGGGTGAAGGAGCCGTCAGGATTCCTCTCTATAACGTCCCTGAAGATAGTAATTAGATGAACAACCTCACCCGAATCCGACCTAACCCTAATCGTGAACAAGTCTCCCGATACAATTAGCTCTGGCTCAGGATCCTCGGCTGAACGGTAATTCACCATGAATTTAACGAGCTCCCTTGGGAAGGATATCTCTGTGATGTCGCCGTTCCTTGGAACCGTATCGGATACATAGAGTAGCCCGTATTCGTTTACTTCTATTATTCTGGAGACTTGTTGTGTGGGTTGGGGCAATGCTAGAGGGAATAACGAGATTATTATGAGTATCGTGATTGTTAGGGCTGGGATGAGGCTCCGCAAGGCTCCTTTCACCGGCTCTCTTGCCCAGACTTCTCCTCATTATTTAACCCTATTCCAGCCTTTCTCAGAATCTCCTCGGATATTTCTTCCTT
>CAZHEC010000055.1:0-7541 GCA_964531465.1 uncultured Nitrososphaeria archaeon
CTTGAAACGCTATATAATCCTGGTCTATTGTTTCGTCTTCATGGCTCCGGTATCCCAGCCCTCTTAGGATGTAGGCTGCCGAGAATGCTCCGCACAGGTTCTCCTTCTGCTCCCCCTCCAGCAAATACTCCTTATGAATGTCTAGGTAGTTCGGAAGCGGGTAAACCTTCAGCCCGATTCTCCCCGATTCATTGAGAACCTTCTCCACGTTAACGTCCTTAAGTGTTTCAAGAACCTCCCTGAGCACGCCCTTATTTCCTTTACACTCACTTAATTAGGCTTTATCTCTCAGACGACGCCACAATGTATATCGAGGCTAGGATTATTGCCGCCCCAATCATCGATATGGGTGTGGGTATCTCGTTGAATAACGGAACTGCTAGAATTGATGCTGTTACGGGTTCTAGTAGGGCGAGGGCGGAGGTCTGGTATGGTCTTAGGCCTTTGAGGGATGAGAAGTGTAGGGTGTGGCCTAGGCATGTAGGTATTATGGCCATGGCTAATAGGATGAGGAATTCCGGGATGCTGGGGTTCATGGGGCCGCCGCCTGGGAGGGTCAATGCTAGGAGGAATATCGAGGAGAGGAGGTAGATTGATGGTATTGACTGGAGGTTCCCCGTCCTAATCCTGACAACCCTCCCAAGGTTTAGATACGCTGCCCAGAACAAGGCGCCAGCGAGGGCCTCGGCCTCACCTAGAAATCCCCCGCTAATCCTCAAGCCCTCGGAGAAGAGCATGATTATCCCCAGGACCCCGAGAATTATGCCTGCTATACTTCTCATGCTGGGTCTAAGGCCGAATATTGCCCAGGAGATTAATGCCGTGAATGCCGGCGTGGTGTTTACTATGACCGAGGCGTTCATGACTGTTGTATGCTTTACGGAGAGTATAAAGGCGGCGAAGTGGGCTCCGAAAAGGGTTCCTAGGGCTGTCTCCCTCCAGCTTACACTCCATATCCTCCATCCGAGAAGTATCCCGACTCCGGCCATTATCAAGCCAGCTAGGAAGAGCCTATAAAACCCGATGCTGAAGGCGTCAAGCCTGGGAAGGAACCTGATTAGTAGTGGGGATGAGGAGAAAAGGAAGCCTGCGACCACGCCCTGAATCAGAAACCTGTCCCGCAACCCCTCAAATTAGGCCGAACAGCTCTCAAAAGAATCTATCTACCTAGAAGACATTCATGTAATTTTTTATCTCCCATGGGCTTACATGCCTCTCATAAGCCTCACATTCAGACATCTTCACTTTAATGAACTCGTTGATTAGCTCTTCTCCGAGAGCCTCCTTAATGTATACATCCTTTTTCAGGTGTTCTAAGGCTTCCCTCAGACTTCTTGGAAGGAACTCTACTCCATACCTCTCCATCTCCTCCGCCGAGAGCATGTATGCATCTTTGTTCACAGGGTCCCCCGGGTCAAGCCCCCTTTCAACACCATCCATGCCGGCTGCAAGTGTCGCTGCTATGGCTAGGTAGGGGTTAGAGGATGGGTCAGGAACCCTGAACTCAATCCTCTTGGAGCTGTTCTCCACTAAACTCTGCGAGGCCGGAACCCTAATTGCCGCAGACCTGTTATTGTATCCATAGCATGTGGCGGAGGGAGCCCATGAGCCTGGAATCAGGCGTTTATACGAGTTAATCGTCGGGGAGACTATCGCTGCTAATGCTTTTATGTGTTTGAGTATTCCGGCTATGAAGCTGTATGCTAGCTCGCTTAGGTTGAGTCTCCTCGGGTCTCCGTCGTCATAGAAGAGGTTTTTACCGCTCTCGGGGTCGATGGCGCTGATGTGAAGGTGCATCCCGTTCCCTGCATGCCAGTCAAATGGTTTAGGCATGAATGTGGCTGTGAGGCCCATAACCGATGCAGCCCCCCTGGCCGTGTCCCTAAGTATGAGCATGTTATCCGCCGCCCTCACGGGGTCCGTGTGAGCCATGTTTATCTCCAGCTGCCCTGGACCATACTCCTTGATGAGCCTCACAACCCGCACATTTGCCGCATTTAGCCCATCTATGATTTTCTGGGCTATCTCCGAGAGGGTCTCGTATCCAACTGTTGAGAAGCATCGTTCCCAGTCTATCGGCTTGGCCTCCCCCTGCTCCCCATGCTTTAAAACGTAGAACTCTGTCTCCGCCGCAACCCGGAACTCCAGGCCACTCCTATCCCTCCACCGCCGGGTAAGCCTTCTCAGAAGGCTCCTGGTGCAGAAGCTCCATTCCCGCCCATCCCCCAGCTTCAGGTCGCAGATAACCCTGCCTATTCCCGGTGAGTGTGGTATATGGGAGAAGGTTTCTGGGTCGGGTGTTAGGAATACGTCGTCTGCCTCAGGGCCGAATCTCGGGTTTTGGGTCAGCGTGTCAAGGGTGGTGAATGACTGCATGGCCATAGTTATGCCTATCCCTGTCTCAAAGTGCTCTCTAAGAGAATCTATGTATGACGCCTTAGCCCTAAGAACACCATCTAACCCAACGAACGCAAACTTAACTATCCTGACACCTTTCTCCCTCGCATAGGATATAACCTCATCAATACCCTTCATGGCTTAAGACCCTAAAGTCTAGGAACATTAAATTCATTTTGCAGCTGCTCCAGACTGCTTTCTAACATCTGAGACTGCGGTAAGCTCTCCTCCAACCTTATGAACAATCTCCACCGAGCCGAAATATATGTCGGTTCCCGGGTAAAGTTCCAGGACATGCTTTCTCCTATGGTTTAGCCCGAGGGACTCCGCAGCCTCTAAGAATTCCCGTTGAACCCCCTCTTCATAGAGCGCTTCAGAGCCGTTGAGGTGAATGCGGGGCATCAGGACTGACTCGGCTGCACCCAGGCCCCTGAAGAATATCCCTGCAAGGACCTGTATAATGGATGAGATTATCCTGTATCCTCCTGAGGCGCCTATAGCCATTACTGGTTCGTCGTTCCCTGCTAGTATTATTGTGGGAGACATGCTGCTGGCAGGCTTCACAGAGGGTTTAACCGAGTTAGGGGAGTTTGGGTCTAGGTCGAAGTCGTGCATCTGGTCGTTCATTATCACTCCCTCTATGACAACCCCCGAGCCCATGAAGCATTCTATGCTCTCGGTAAGTGATACCCACATCCCCTCTCCATCTGCTACAGAGATGTGGCTGGTTCCTCCCTCATCATTGGAAGTAGAGGTCCTGCAGCCATCCGATCCAACCACCTCCTCCATATGTTTGCCCGATAACATGGAGTCCAAGTCAATGGGCTTTCTTACAGGGTCCCATATCTTAGTCCTCCGCTCCCTCAGGGCGTGTCCAAGCGTTCTGATTAGTAGCTCCGCATACTCTTTCCAGCTACATTTGTCTGCTCCGGCCATCCACAGTATCTTGAGGGCTTCCAGTATTACTGCTCCTGAGCATGGGGGAGGTGCGGAGAGTATCCTGAACCTTTCTCCACCGAGCTCGACCCGTGTCTCCACGGGTTCTCTCCAGATAGGGGTGTAGGCTTCAAGGTCTTCCCTCCTAAGGATTCCTCCACCCCTCTCCACGACCTCCTCCACCTTCTCGGAGACCCATCCCTCATAGAACTCCTCGACCCCGCCCTCTCCAACCGACTTGAGGAGGCTGGCTAGTCTTGCCTGACCCCTCGCCCCTCCCCTGAGCCATTCACGTCCCTCCTCGGAGACCTGGAGCTTCCGCCCCGAGTTGTGTAACCCGGCCTCCATACACCTTGTCCAGAGGCTTGTAGCCCTCCATTCCCTGGCAGCCTCGGCCGCCATTCCCAGAAGCCTCTCCCAGCTAGCTCTCCCGAATCTCCTATGGAGTTCCCAGAGCCCCTTAAGGGTTCCCGGCACGGCTATCGCCTTATATCCCTCGGCTAGCTCAACCTCAGACGAGAACAGGTCTATGTTGGCAGCCTTAGGCGACGCCTCCCTATAATCCAGCACATAGGCCCTTGAGCCATCATATATTACCGCGAATCCTCCCCCTCCTATACCATTCCATCCAGGCTCTACTACACCCAGCATTAACGAGGCCGCCACCGCACCGTCCACGGCGTTCCCGCCTCCCTCCATAACCTTTATGGCGGCTCTTGATGCTTGGGGAGAATGGGTGGCAGCAGCCATCTTGCCGGCAGCTACAATCACGGGTCATCACCAATAATCTGGGGGTTCCTGCCCTTTTAGACCTCTATACTGTTAGGAGGGCCTCTATTATCCTGAGCCTCTTACCATCCGCGCTGGGTAGTATGAATGTGGCCTTCGCCGACGTTCCATATACTAGTGCCGCCGTCTCGTTATCCACCTTCACCTCACCTTCCAGGCCTGTTATGTAGCATCCCTCACATCCCGATAATATCTCCAACGCCCTCCTGAATTTTTCCTCAAAGTTTGATGGGTCTACGGGTATGTCTAAGGTTATTGTCCCAGAGTCTGGGTGGAGGTGGAGGTATGTCTTGCCACCTAGCTCGCCCTCTATCTCCTTGGCCTTCTTCCTAACCCTCATGGTGAAAGCCGTCTCGACATGCACATGTTCCTCGTGATGGTGTGCGTGGCCGCCCTCACTTGAGGTTAGCCCAATGCTTAGCGTGAGGCTAGCCCTTCCATCCGAGAGGATTCTCCCGAACTCTTCTCTAAGCTCTTCCCAGGAGACCGCCCCTAGATGAAAATCAAACGCCATTCCAGCACTACACCATCAATTACCTAGCTGGATGACCTACTTATCCTTTCTTATTCTCCCCAGTCCTCGGCTATCTCCTCGGCCTCCTTAAGCCTCTTAACCCCCTGGTCATCCACCTCCAGCTCAAGCTGGGCCCCGCACTCCTCATGCTCGAAGAGTTCTCCGGGCAATGCGTCCTCGGGTATGTCTAGGGAGCCTCCGCAGACTGGGCATGATAGCTTAGGCATACTCCCACTCCCTTGCTGTGGTTGAAGCCTGAGAATCCTCCTATATTAACCTGCTTACTTGATGATTGTTGTCCCAGCACCTTTCTCTACATTTTCCAGAGGGTCATCTACGAGTCCTGAGGCTATAATGGCCTTAGAGACGCCTGACTCAACGGAGCGTGCACACATCAAGAGCTTTCTATTCATGCCGACCCCTATCTTCCCCCTTAACCCCTCTACCTCACCCACCCTAATCTCCTTCACCAATGCTCCATCAATAATCACGCCTTCCACATCCGTTAGGATTATTAGTTGGTCTGCCATCAGGGCGCCGGCTATCGCCGAGGCCGCCTGGTCTGCGTCCACGTTTAGAAGCTCCCCCTCATATCCTAGAGCTACTGGTGCGACCACGACTATGTATCCCATCCTTGTCAATGTCTTGAGGAGGTCTGTGTTCACCTCCTTTATGCTTCCCGTGTATCCACCCTCTATGACTCTCCGCCTGCCACGCTCATCCACAATAACTATCCTCTTCTTCCTCTGAGCCCTCATTAATCCGCCGTCAACGCCGCTTAACCCAACTGCCTTGGCTCCAAGTCTATGTAGGTGGGCCACTATCTCCTTGTTCAGCCTACCCGACATAACCATGTTGAAGACCTCCATCTCCTCCTTGGTTGTTAGGCGGCTCCTGATACCCTGGGGGGACACAACAAACCTGGGCTCAATCCCCAGAGCCTCCTCAAACCTCGTAACAATGTCTCCTCCGCCATGGACGAAGATGACCTCCTCACCCACCCTCCTAGATATGCTCCTCAATATTCCATCCATATTAGACTCAAGCGCCCTTCCACCAGCCTTAACCACAATCAACGCTACTCACATCCCCTTCAAGCCGGCTTAAGGGGTGGGAATCTAAGTCCCTCAGACTCCTCAAACCCCATCACCAGGTTAAAGCACTGGACTGCCTGGCCCGCCGCACCCTTCATCAAGTTATCTATGGCCGCCATGAAGGCAGCCCTCCCAATCCTCCTCTCCACCGCAAATCCTACGTCGGCGAAGTTGCTTCCCACCACGTATTTTGGGTCCGGATATCCTACTGGCGGGCCTCGGATTATCCTAACGAACGGCTCCTTACCATATCTCGAGATATACGCCTTTAGGATTCTCTTCTCATCGCCATCTATGAGCCATGTATGGGCCGTGGCTAGGGCGCCTCTTATTGCTCCAACGGCGTGTGGGACGAATGCTACCCTGACCATCCTCCTAGCTATGGCTGAGAGCTCCTGCTCTATCTCTGCTACATGCCTGTGGCCCGAGGCCTCGTAGGGTCTCATGACATTAGCCCTCTCCGGGTGATGCGTTCCAGGTGTAGGCTTCCTGCCGGCCTCGCTGCTCCCAACCTTCACATCGACGGCCACATGCTCCAGGTCTATTAGGTTGGATTCCACCGCGGGGATTAGCGCAAGTATCGCCGCTGTCGAGTTGCATCCTGGGGAGGCTACCAGCTCTGCGCCTCTAATCTCCTCTCTATGGAGTTCGGGCATACCGTAGATGGCCTTAGAGAGTAGGTCGGGGTGTGGGTGGCTCCACCCATACCATCTCTCATAATCCTCTGGGTTCTTGAGCCTGTAGTCCGGCCCTAGGTCTATGACCTTTACTCCCGACTCGAGGAGCTGGGGGACGTAGTTCTTGGAGACGCCTGCAGGGAGGCTCAGGAACGCTAGGTCTGTCTCCAGCATCTTGTCTATGGAGACTTCCGTGAATCTCATGTTAGGGTAGAATCCCCTGAGATGCGGGTGGACGTGGGTTATGGGCTTACCCTTATACTCCCTCGAGGTGGCCACAGCTACCTCAACCATCGGGTGGGTCGCCAGGATTCTGAGAAGCTCTCCCCGAGTATATCCACTTGCACCTATCACTGCGACCTTGACACTCATCTCCTCAACACCGTCTTGACGTGTTCAGCCAACCTTAGTGGAACATCTACCTGCGTAGCCTCCATAAATCCCTTGAACTCTGGGACCCCGTTCACCTCATTTACCATGTATCCTCCATCATCTCTCAGGAGGTCTACGGCCACGAATTCTCCGCCAAGTATCTCGGCTGCCTTGATGGCTAGCTCGGCCATCTCCGGGTCCGGTTTCACTCCCCTTATCCTCCCTCCACGGGCCACATTACTCCTCCATTCGCCCTTCCTCGCAGATCTCTCCATGGCTCCCAAGACTTCTCCGCCGAGAACCAGTATGCGGTAATCGGTCCTACCCCCGTCCACGTATCTCTGGATAATGTGAGTGCGGGCTGCCTGGCTTGGAAGCATCTCACGGTGTTCCACAAGGCTCCTGAGGGTCTCCTCATCCTTTATAAGTGAGACAAGCCTGCCCCAGCTCCCGATAGGAGGCTTATCAACAGCCGGCACCCCAACCCTCTCCAAGGCCTTCTCAGCCGCCTCAATAGTAAAGGCCACGTAACTCTCGGGGAACCTGACGCCATGCCTCTTAAGGGTGCTGAGAGTCAAGACCTTATCACCCGAGAGAAGTATCGTTGATGAACGGTTGACCGACGCTATCCCCATAGACTCCCTAATAGAGGCCACATAGAGAGCCCTATGCATGGAGACAGGCCGTATAATTGAGAGGCCGATGCCAGGGTTCTCCTACCCAATAGGAATAGACTTAACATTTGTTATGGAGGCGTCGAGC
>CAZHEC010000056.1:0-7364 GCA_964531465.1 uncultured Nitrososphaeria archaeon
AGGAGGAAGGGTTTCTCAGCCCAGTATCTCTCTCCACTGCTGTATGGCGTCCTCGGTTACCACCATCGGGACCTCTACTTCCCCGTTCCTAATCTTCTGCTCTAGCTCGGCGACCGCCTCCCAGACCCAGTCGGCTATCGATTCACGCATCTCCTTGACCTTCTGCTTTATCTGTTCTGGGGGCATGGGTAGGACCTTCTTGCCTGTCAGCTCCTCCGCCCTTATCCCCATCTGGATGAACTCGTCCAGGTCCGCCAAGGTGCTCACCGAGATACCCTCCATCAAGACCCCGTCAACCTTGGTTCCTATTCCTAGGGTGAGGACCCCGTCGAACCTCTGGACTATGTCCCTGAACTTGCCCTCGACCACAAGCTTGGTCGCATAGTAGACGCCCCTGTCAACCCTCTTCATCATGCTTGCCACTACGAACCCAGGGTTAATCCAGTCCTGATTGGCGTCAACTCCTATCCAGAAGGGCGGACCCATCTCAAGCCCCTTCTCCTCAGCTATCTCTTGGACAGCCTGATTAATTCCAAGTCCAAGCGGGCCTGCAATATTGTAGACAGCTACTGCTCCCTGCTCGAACATCGGCTTCGCAGCAGCATAGCCTTTGGTTATGTCGCTGAAGGTTCCCGTGTAGGTCCAGAGGACCCTGTTCTTATACCAGCATTCCTCCCCTCCGCCTGGGCAGTATAGCCCATCCTTCCAGTCGGGGCCGGAGCCGTAGAGGCTGTCCTCACCTATTATCGGAGCCCTCTTACCGAACTTCTCCTCATACCACTTCAGGCCCCAGTCGCATCCCCACTTGTATCCTATCTCGAACTTCCATAGAACGGGTATCTCGATTCCGAATACTCCGCCAATATACTTGAACTCATATCCCTGCTCATTATAGTATGCTGCAAGTAAGCATCCTAGTGCTCCTACGAGTGCGCTTCCCTTATGCTCCTCGAACTTTATGTCAAGCATGTTTGGTAGAACCTTCCCGAGCTTCTCCTGTGCGAGGGCCTGTGTGAACGTGTCTATTCCTGCGAAGTTTTTGTCGGGGTATTTCTGGGCAACCTCTAGGAGCGCCTCGCTTAGCAGGAACCCTACGCCTACTATTAGCTTCACATCTGGGTCCTTGGCGGCGGTCTCTAGGTTGGGGACATAGTCGGCCTCGGTCTTGCTGATAAGCTCAACCATCTCTACTCCGAAGTCCCTGACCGCCTCATCCCCGCCCTTGAAAGCCATGTCATTGAAGGACAGGTCTCCACGTCCACCTATATCCGAGACAACCGCAATCTTAAACTTCTCAGCAGGCGGGGTGGCAGTCTGGGTAACGGTAACCGTAACAGTCTCGGTCCTAACCTGAGTCTGCGTAACCGTCTGAACCTCCGTAACAACAGTCCCAGCAACAGTAGTAGTAACCGTCTGGGTAACGGTCTCCGCAGGTGCCCTAGGCATGGTCCATCCAACACCCGCGGCAATCAATGCGACGATGAACAGTACTGCTAGCACGGCCTCAAGTCTTGTTAGAGCATCTCTCCTACTCATACACCCTGGATTGGTGGTGTATTATATATAAAGTTTGGCGGCGTATAATACAGGTTACACGGCGTATATTCCCGTCATCATTTTTCCAATCTTGTCTATTGTTGCTTTCTCTGCGTCTAGGATGCCTACGAGTCTTCCCTCGAACATTACGCCTATTCTGTCGCTTAGGGACATTATCTCGTCTAGGTCTTCTGAGATGAGCAGTATTGCTGTCCCCTTCTCCCTCAACTTCATGAATATGTTATGTGTGTGGCGGAGAGCCTTCAGGTCTAGTCCATAGGTTGGATGGAAGGCAACGACCAGCCTCGGCTCCCTCCACAGCTCACGTGCTAGAATAAGCCTCTGAATGTTCCCTCCCGAGAGTATCCTGACCTCGGTCTCCCATATATCCGGCGCCAGTATCTCGAACTCCTTAATCATCCTCTCAGTGAACTCCCCGATGTACTTCAGGTTGAGGACTCCGAGTCTTGAGAAGGGCTGGCTCCTATAGTCCCTAAGTATCATGTTCTCCCCCATGGTCATCCCTTCGACAACACCTGTCCTCCTCCTGTTCTCGGGTATGTGTCTTACACCCAGCTCCGCAATCTCCCTTGGAGACCTTCCGGTAACGTCTCTACCCATAATTATTATCCTGCCTCTTGAGGGCTTCCTTAGACCCGTAATCGCCTCGGCGAGTTCCCTCTGACCATTCCCAGCCACGCCAGCTATCCCGAATATCTCTCCCTCCCTAACCTCGAAGCTAACACCCCTCACGGCCTCTACACCCTCGCTTCCAACCACATGGAGATCCTCTACCCTGAGGACGACCTTACTAGACCCCTTAACAGGTGTCCTGACCGGGCGGAAGGGCTCGACGTCGCCTATCATGAGCTTCAGGAGCCTCTCCTCATCTACCTCATCAACCCTCATGGTCCCCATATGCTTCCCAAGTCTTAGGACCGTTACCCTGTCGGCGACCTTCTTCACCTCCTCTATCTTGTGGGTTATCAGGACCACTCCCTTCCCCTCGTCGGCCATGTTCCTCAGAACCTTGAATAGGTCGTCTACCTCCTCTGGGGTTAGGACCGACGTCGGCTCATCTAGGATTAGGACCTCGGGTTCCCAGTAGAGCACCTTTAAGATCTCAACCCTCTGTTGCTCGCCTACTGATAGGTCCTCAACCCTGGCCTTCGGATTCACCTTCAACCCATATCTCTCCGACAGCTCCCTAAGCTTTTTCTCAACCTCCCTAATGGGGTAGGAGAATGAGTTATACTTCCTGAGACCTAGGGCCACGTTCTCTGCCACGGTTAATGGAGGGACGAGGGTGAACTCCTGGTGAACCATACCTATGCCATGCTTCAGGGCATCCTTGGGAGACTTTATCGTAACAGGCTTCCCCCTAACGTAGATTTGGCCCTCGGTTAGGGTGTAGAACCCTGAGAGAATATTCGCCAGGACGGTTTTACCCGCACCATTCTCTCCAAGGAGGGCATGTATCTCCCCCGCCCTAACATCAAAGTCCACGTGGTCGAGTATAAGGTGCTCCCACACACCTGGAAAAGACTTTACAACCTTCTCAGCTCTCACAAGAACCTCGCCGTTAAGACTCTTGCCCAATTTCTCCACCAACTACACCCACTCCACGATGACCTTTTATCGTTTTCTCCCAATACTGTAGCCTACCTTCTCCGAGAATCGCTCAAGCTCATCCCTGTGACCTAGGGACTCTACGAGTTCTCCGCGCCTTATCCTAGCTGAGAGAAAGGCGCCTGCGAGGCACCCGTATCTTACCGCATCGTCTATGCTCATGCCCCATGAGAGTGCTGTTGCTAGTGCTCCGTTAAATGCGTCTCCAGCCCCTGTGGTATCCACTGCCTCTATTCTCGGAGGCTGGACAACCCTGGCCCCGACATCATCCACTATCATGGCTCCCCTCTCACCTAAGGTTATGACTACGTGCTCCACGGCTCCAAGGTAGTCCTCCGCAGCTTTCGAGAGTTCCCTCTCACTGCTTGAGCCGAGTCCAGCCAAAGTCATCATCTCAACCTCATTAGGAGTAATCACTGTTATCCCCTCTAGCTCCTTCGGCCTAATCCTTGATGCGGGTGCGGGATTTAGGATGGTCTTCGCCCCCAGCTCCGCCGCCCTCCTTAAGGCGTAGAGAGCGGTCTCCACCCTAATCTCAAACACGCTGACAACCACATCTGACTCAGCGATGATGTCTATGGAGCGTTCCACATCCCTCCTGGATAGTCTGAGGTTTGCCGCTAGGTCGACTGCTATCATGTTGGCTCCCCCAGGCCCGACCATTATGAGGCCTGCTCCAGTAGGCTCTTCCTCATCCCTCACAACGCCCCTAGTGTCAACGCCTTCCTCTGCCCATTTCTCCAGGGCCCTGTCTCCGAATATGTCTCTCCCAACCCTCGCTATCATGCTTGTCCTGCATCCCAGCCTGGCACATTGTATCGCTTGGTTGGAGCCTTTCCCCCCATGCTCCATCCTGAATCCGTGGCCTGGAACCGTCTCGCCTCTGACTGGCAGCCTATCTACATGGATTAGGAATCCCGTGTTGTAGCTTCCTATCACAGCCACACTCAATACTTGACCTCTCCCCCAGCCTTCTCCCCCCTAACTATCTGGGGGCCACGGCTTGTCCCAAGTAGGTCTGCTCCAGCCTCAAGCAGGGCTACCGCCGTCTCGAAGTCTCTTATTCCCCCTGAAGCCTTCACGCCAACCCTCGGCCCCACGAGGCTTCTCATCAGCCTAATTATCTCGGGTGTCGCAGGGCCTCCCTTCCCCCATCCAGTTGAGTTCTTGATGTAGCTCACTCCAACCTCCTCACATATCTTGGCCGCTCTCTCAATCTCCTCCCTAGTTAGTATCGCTGTCTCGAGTATTGCCTTGGTCGGCCTACCATCAGCAGCCCTCACAACCTCCTCCAAGTCTCTCCGAAACTCATCAAGCATACCAGACTTCAAGTATCCGACATTAATCATGAAGTCTACCTCGTCGGCTCCATCCGCTATCGCATTCCTTATCTCCACAACCTTTGAGACGGTGCTTGAGCCGCCTATCGGGAAGTTTATGGCCACGGATACCTTGACGTCGGTCCCTCTGAGAAGCCTGACGGCATCCCTGACCCATATAGGGTTCACCACTGCTGCGTTGAATCCATATTCCACACACTCCCTACACAGTCTCTCTATGTCTTTCAGGGTTGCGTCTGGGGCCACGTTGGTGTGCTGTATCCTCGAGGCCACATCCCTGACACTATACCTCAACCTATCTCACCCGGCCTGCCCTTCAGGACTGAGAAGAGCATCCTCTTGAAAAGTTCTCCGTCGGCTTCGTAGCAGACGTCTGCATTGGCCGGCTTCCCCAGGACTCCCAGGTGGTCCACGACGCTCATCCCACGTGTAAGCTCGCTCACATTCTCCACGTCCACGAATCTTGGCTCAACCCGCTTGGCAACCCTCGGCTCTATCGCTATGGCCGTAGTTATCGTGTCTGGATGCGTGCTCCCCGCAACACCAGTAACCCTCTTCTCATACTCCAGGACCTTCCTATTCACCTTGACGAAGAAGTCGGCCTCACTCGTCCCCCATCCAGCAATCATCCTATGCTCCTCCTCCGTAACCACACTATACTTGAGGGCTATATCCCAACCCACTAGGAGGGGTCTCACACCCGAGTGGAGGACAATCTTGGCGGCGTCTGGGTCCACCCAGAAATTATACTCTGCTGCGGGGGTTATGTTCCCGAACCCGTCTGCATATCCACCCATGATGTATAGCCTGCCTATGTTCTTAGCGAACTCCTTGTCCAGCATCATGGCGGTTGCTATGTTGGTTAAGGGTCCCTGGGCTATGATAATGTATTCTCCGGGGCTTGAGTTCACGAGTTCTATGAGGGCTTGGACGCCGTGCTTATCCTCGGGTCTCTGCCTTGCCTTGGGGAAGTAGCTCTCCCCCATTCCATCCTTCCCATGGACGTAGTCTGCGTATCTCCACGTCTTGAGGAGTGGTCTACGGCATCCCGGGTATACTGGGACGTGGTAGTCTGCGAACCTCTCAACCGTGTAGAGGGCGTTCTCAACCTCCTGCTCGAACCCTACATTTCCCTCCACTATCGTTATCGCATCTACCTTCACCCCAGGCCACTTAAGGGCCAGGAGAATCGAGATTGCGTCATCTCCCGCGGTGTCGGTGTCTATTATCAGGCGCTTGACCATGGGTCATCACCACACTTTATCTGGTGTTGGTGCGCAGGGATAAATCATTTGAGTAGGCTTGGGTGGAAGTAGGGTTTCCCAGCCCTCTTCTTGACCTCATCCCACTCGTAGAGTATCTTGACCGCCTCCACCGCAACCCTAGCCGCCGCCTCCTCCCCCTTAACCCCGAACTTGTCCTCAACCCTGTTTGCGAAGACGGTGCAGACGGCTCCAGCCCTCAGCCCGTAGAGAGATGCAAGAGTAAAGATTACCGAGGCCTCCATCTCGAAGTTGAGGACGCCCATGGCTTGGAGGTCCCTAATCAGGGTCTCGGAGTAGCTCCACGTATATCCCCTGTATCCCGGCCTGCTCTGACCAGGATAGAAGCTGTCGGTGGAGGCCGTTACGCCGAGGTGATACCTGACCCCGAGGGCCTCGGCTGCCTCAACCAGGGCTAGAACCACCTCGTAGCTTGCATAGGCTGGATAACTCTCCGGGACATACTGCCTGCTCGTTCCCTCGAGCCTCACGGCAGCGGTTGAGATGATTAGGTCCCCTATCTCTATCCCGGGCTGTATCGCCCCGGTGCTTCCAACCCTTATGAATGTGTGTGCTCCGGCCCTTGCGAGTTCCTCGACTGCTATGGCGGTTGAAGGCGCCCCTATGCCTGTCGAGCATGCGGAGACGGGCTTCCCGCCTACTCTTCCGTTCCAGAGCCTATACTCCCTGTGGTAGGAGACCTCCTCGGCCTCGTCCCAGAACTTGGCTATCTTGGGGACACGCTCCGGGTCCCCTGGCATGAGCATGTATCCTGCGACGCCTCCGGGCCTAACCCTCACATGATAGAACTCCTCGCCAGCCCTAGGCTCACGTGCCGACGAGCTCATGCCCAGGCATTACTCCACGTAGGTTAAATCACTTCTCTATGAATCTGAGTATCTCCTGGCTCAGGACTAGGGGGTCGACATCCCATCCCCTTGTGGTTGAGTAGATCTTCTTCCTGCCCACAAAGACCTCTAAGAGGCCCTCCTTCCTACTTGGCTGAATCTTGGTGGTTAGGCGGGGGAGATGACGGGTCTCGGCCATCCAGAGCAGGTTAGAGGCAATCTCACGCGCCCTCTCATGGAGTCCGCTTGGCTCCGAGTAGATTATCCTAATCCTTGGGCCACGTCTAAGGAGGATTGGGAGGGGTAGGAGGAGGCCGAGGGCGAAGGCGGGTATAATCCAGATTAGGTCAAGCGGGAGCCTCTCAAGGATTCCAGGCGCAGCTGGGTATGGCTCGGGAACGATGATGGGCGTGGCTTCCACCGTGGTCGTGTAGGTAACTATTGCGGGTATCGTGGTGGTAGTCCTTATGGTCTCATACATCCTCCGGGTTACCACTACCTCCCTTGGAATCTTCTCAGTTACCGTCTCGGTGGTCTCGACCCTCCTAGTCTCCGTGGTGAGCGAGGTTAAGTAGGCTGTGCGGGTCTCCCATATGGTTTCTGTGGCTCTAAGCGTCTCTGTAGAGGTCTTGGTGGTAACAATAGAGAGGGTCTTAGTCTTGGTGGTCCGTTTGGTGAGGGTTGTCGTAAAGGTCTTGGTCTTCGTAGTCGTCTCCGTAAGGGTCTCAACGTATGTGCTTGTGATGGAA
>CAZHEC010000057.1:0-7258 GCA_964531465.1 uncultured Nitrososphaeria archaeon
AGGGGTCTGAGGAGTTAGCCTCGCTTAAACCTTCAAAGACGGTGGATACTAGGGGTATGATATGCCCATACCCATCACTAATGACCGTCAAGGCACTTAAAGACCTAAAGCCAGGTGAGGTCCTAGAGGTCCTAACAGACTCGGATATCTCGGCTAAGGAATCTATCCCCACGGTTCTGCAGCAGAGAGGATATAGATACATAGTCTTAGAAGAAGATGATTACTGGATAATCAAGGCGAGGAAGGATTAAAGCTCCATTATTATGGCCTTCACCTGCTGGATTCCCCTCAGCCCCCTAACTCTACCTATAAGGCTCATAACCCTCTTGACATCACCTTGTGCAATCAATATCTCTAAACAATACTTATCCCCGATATGCCTGTGAATATTCTCGACCAGCACGTCATCAAACTCATGTCTCATCTCTCCAAGCTTCCTATCAACATCCTTTCTAGCATACTCATAGGTAACCATAATGTTGGCTGCCACGTTCTCGGCCCCCATCTTGGCCAGCTCAACCTCCGTGATAAGATTTCTAACAGCATCCCTGATGGCCTCAGACCTACTAAAATAGCCGTGAACCCTAACAAACTCGTCTAGACCCTTCAAAAGGTCCTCGGGAAGGGTTATGCTGACGATCACCATCGCTCATATTAAGAAATAGCTAGGATAATAATATTTGGGAAATATTTTAACGCCGTTTTATGGTATCAACTTAATATTTTTGGCTACCCTCCGTAGCTTGAAGAGTTTTGGAGATTAGGGGTCTTCTCTGGCTACGGTTAGGCATAATTCTCTCGGCCTCCATGGCCGTGTCCTTACTACTTGATTTCCTCTTCGAAGGTTTACCACTCCCTCTCCCAGGCAGATTCTCCACCCTTACATCAGTAATATATCATGCCACAATAATCCCCATAGGTCTATACATATTCCTTATAGGAATAAGCGAGCTTGTCAGAGAGAGAAAATTCTCCATAGAATTTCTTATGAGCATAGCCGCTTTTGGAGCAGTTTATCTAAACCTACTTTTCGAGGCCACCACGGTTCTTATGCTTTACTGTTTTGCCGAATACTTTGAAGACTTCATACAAGAGAGAGCTAGAAAAATAGTTGAAGGCATGTCTAAACTTATCCCTGATAGAGCTAGGGTAATCAGAGATGGTTTGGAGGTGGAGCTTCCGGTCAAGGAGGTTCAACCCGATACACTAATCATCGTGAAGCCCGGGGAGAGAATTCCACTCGACGGTGAGGTTAAGGAGGGAGAGGCATACATAGACCAATCACCGATAACGGGTGAATACGAGCCTAGAAGAGTATCTAAGGGAGACCAAGTATTTGCTGGAACACTAAACCTTGACGGCATCCTGAAAATACGTGTTGTTGCTCCTGCTCAGGAAACCTTGGTGCAGAAGATAGTTAGGCTGATTATCGAATCAAGGAAAAGAAAAGCCCGAATGGAGCAGATGGTTCAAAGATTCTCACGTGTATATGTTCCCATAATCCTAATACTTGCAGCCCTAACGGCTATAACTCCACCTCTAGTGTTTAATGAGCCATTTGATACCTGGTTATACCGCTCATTAATACTTCTTGTGGTTGCGTGTCCAAGCGCATTTATAATCTCTGTTCCGGCGACATACTTCACATCCATAGCCATGGCGGCAAGGAAAGGTATAGTAATCAAGGGTGGAGCATACTTGGAGAGGCTTGCAGAGATTAAGTCAATAGTATTTGATAAGACAGGCACATTAACCCTAGGCTCCCCCAGCATAGTCTCAGAGTGTCCTTCAACAATCATTTCTGATAGAGAGTCCCTGAGATATGCAGCGGCACTTGAGAGATATTCAAACCATCCATTAGCACAGGCAATAGTGGAGAAGGTCTCTAGAGAGGGATTAAGTATTGAGGGTCTGGAGATAAGTGAGTTCAGGGAGATTCCTGGAAAAGGGGTTGTGGGGAGGGTAAATGGCGTTAAGGTGGCAGTTGGCGGAATACAGCTCCTAAAGGAGATTGGAAGAGAGATAAAATATGGGAAAGATGGCCACATAAAGGTATATGGCCTGGTCGAGGACAGGCTGAGAGCCGCCTTATTCATTTCCTTCAAGCGGAGGGATGAGGTCAGGGAAATTGTCCAGGAGCTAAAGAAACGTGGAATAAGGGTTGCTATGCTCACTGGAGATAATCCTATGGTAGCAGAGGAGATAGCCAAGTCCGTGGGAATAGATGAGTTCTATGCGGGACTCCTGCCCGAGGATAAGCTCCGCATATTGGAGAAAATAAGACGAGAGACTGGAGCAACCGCCATGGTGGGTGATGGGGTGAATGATGCACCTGCACTAGCAGCCGCAGATGTAGGGATAGCCCTGGCAGATAAGGGTGTTGATGTAGCCCTGGAATCGGCGGATATAGTGCTGGTTAAAACAGATGTGAAGGCGATACCCTATCTTCACAAATTAAGCATTAAGTCTAGGCAAATAGCAGTCCAAAACATGGCCATATCCCTAGGAGTTAAACTCCTACTGGGAGCACTAGGATTAATGGGAATGATACCGTTATGGTCAGCCGTTGCTGTAGGAGACGATGGAATAACCTTATTCCTACTCCTAAACATCCTAAGACTAACAAGGATAAAATAATAGTTCACTAAAATTAAGATTCATGACGAGTAGGCTTCTAGTCATAGTGATAGAGGAGAAGGATAGGGAAAGAATATTGAGGGCGTTAAATCTTGCTCTTAGATCTAGGCGTATGTCTGTGCTGGATGATGTTAAGGTCCTATTATGGGGAGAAAGCGAAGGATTAGTGGCTAATGATGATCCAGAGATTCAAGCAATCCTTAGTTCCCTAATCAATGAGGGCGTGGAGGTTCTAGCATGCCTAGGGGTGGCCAAACAACTCGGAATAAAGGAGAAGCTGGAAAATATGGGCATAAAGGTTGAGAGCGCTACAAAAATAATCAACGAGCATGTAAAGCTAGGATATGAGACAGCATGGTTTTAGGCTGGCCCAACAACAGGGTTAATGACCTTTAGTTTGTTACAGTCTATCAGCCCCTTATCTGTTATTGCGTAGTCGGGTATAGCTGTTATGGAGAGGAATATCATATACATGAAGGGTGATGGTAGGCTGCATCCTAGTTGTCTCGCCACATTATCCAGCCTTCTCTCCGCCTCAGCCATTTCCTCGGGCTCCATGTCAGCCACTATGCCACCTATAGGTAGGGGAAGAAACTCTAGGACCTTCCCACCGCTAACGACGACCTGTCCTCCCTGCATATCTACTATGTAATTAATTGCATGCGCCATCTCCTCGGGGCTCGTGCCTATGCAGATGATGTTATTGTCGTCAGGGGATGTTGAGGAGGCCATAGCTCCCTCACGTAGCTGGAACCCAGAAATGAACGCCACAGCTTTCCTTCCAGCCCTATGATATCTCTCAACCACTGCTACATATAATACATCCTGCTCAACATCTGGGAGAACCACACCATTCCTAACATCTAGGATGGCGTCCCTCCTCTTCCTTACAAATGGGACGTCCTCGGAAACCTTCATCGAGAGAACCCTGACTTTACCCGACCTAACATTGGTTCTAATAGTAATCTCGCTAGGTCTAACCTTACGGCACTTTATACTGCGTGTTAGCCGCCGCCTCCTCCTAGGCGGGTTTAACTCGATAATCATCTTACCATTCTTTGCCACTAATTCTCCGTTAGCTACAACCTTCTCTATCTTGAATTCTTCAAGGTTTTTCACCATCAGTATGTCTGCTATTCTCCCTGGGGTGATCGAACCTACCACGTGGTCTATCCTGTAGATTTCTGCGCAGTTTATTGAAGCCATTTCTATTGCCTTTATTGGATCTACCCCCTCCTCAATAGCCATCCTAACCAGATTATCTAGATGACCCCTCGATAAGACGTCACTCGATGTAACATCATCCGTGCAGAATGCTATCCTTCTAGGGTCTACCCCTTTCTCAGTTATTACCTTGATGTTCTCTCGGAGGAAGTGGGCGACAGACGACTCCCTTATCATGGCTAGTATCCCATTTCTAAGCTTCTGGAGTGTCTCGTCTGCAGAGTAGGATTCATGGTCCGCCCTTATCCCCGATGCAGCATATCTAGAAAGCCTTGAACCCGAGGCCATAGGAGCACACCCATATACTGGTAACCTATTCCTGCGGGCGAGCTTCATGGCGGAGATAACCCCCCTATCTCCCTCCAATACAAACTCTTTAACGGTCTCCCAAACCCCCACGCATACAGGCCATCGCTGGGCAACCATATGCTCCCTTACTCCGAAATTAAACCCCACAGTAGACTCTGGTATAGTATAGGGTAGCTTGCTGGGAGCACCCCAAAACACTTTGAGGGGGGTTCTCCAAGCCTCGTTGAGGAACTCCCTGACGCCGTCTAACCCTGCCACAACATATATCTGGTCGAGTCCCGAGATCACGCTGGTGGTCCCTCTAGGGACAACAAGTTTAGCAAACATTGTAACAGAGAGCTTGCTGCATTCTAGGTGTATGTGGCCATCAATCAATCCTGGGACAAGATGGTATCCGGATGCATCTATAAACTCGGTGTTTGCGCCAATAAACTCTCTTACATCGCCTATCGCCAATATTTTATCTCCAAGAATTGCTACATCAGCCTCATAAATCTCCTCTGTGAGCACATTCACTAAAACACCATTTCGCACAACCTTGTCGGCTTTAACTCCCTCAACTATTCTCTCTAAAAACTCCTCATAAAACATATTTCACTCACTCGAGTTTCACCGAGACCTTCACTGGATTCCTTAAGGAATACATGGCAGGGCATCTTTCATAAGCTTCATCAACTATCTTCTGGAGAATCTCTCTGTCTGCATTGTCTTTTAGGCTGACATTCATTCTAACCTCTTCTATTATAGGCTTATCCGCAACGCCTAAGGGTTTGGAGAAGTCTATTACGCATTCTATGTTTATTAGGGCTTCCTTTAGCTCTATGCTTTTTTCTGCTGCTACGCCCATTAGTGTGGCCATGAAGCATGAGGATATTCCTATGGCGCAGTAATGCATGGGGCTTGGCCGGGAGCCTGAGCCTCCCATGAAGGAGGGTGAATCCACCTCTATAACGAATGTCCCCCTCCTCTCGGTCTGAATGGCCGACCTGAACTGAACCTCAGGATTCCCGAAGACCCATGAACCCGAGACCTTAATAATCTTCTTAGCCTTGGCGGGATCAGACTTAACCGCATTCACGGTCCCCATTACCTTGTCTAAGTCTATGTTATTTACTCTAGGCATATGTGCGGATTATCTCCTATGCTATATTAAATTTTGCCTGGAAGTTAGATAAGTGTCTCAATTCTCTCGAATATGTCTCTAACAGATAGTATCCCTATTACCCTCCCATTATGACCCACAACCGGTAGGTGCCTTATGTTATGGGTTATCATTATGTTCCTAGCTTCATTTATGCTAGCATCCTCTCTCACGGTTATGGGGTCCTTTCTCATGTATTCTCTGACAGGCGTTTCCGGCGGAACCTTCTCCACGAAGAATCTCAGAAAATCTCTCTCTGTTACTATCCCTATACACCTTCCCTCCTCATCTATTATCACAACGCTGCCCACATCATTCTCAATCATCTTCTTAGCGGCCTCACCCAGACTTGTATTACCCGCCGCCGTAACAACCCTATGGCTCATTATGTCGGTTACCCTAACCGAGGACAAGCCACCCATTGGGTCACAGCTCCTAGATATATTCTTTCTATGTATATCCTTTAATTGCGGCATATAAATACTATCCAGGCAGGATGTCAAGCCAGCCCCGTGATGTATATGATGTTACTATTATTGGCGCTGGTCCTACGGGGCTTTTTGCAGCTTTTTATGCCGCTGGTATGCGTGGTATGAAGACCAAGATTATAGAGGCGTTGGATAGGGTTGGGGGGCAGCTGGCCGTCTTGTATCCAGAGAAGTATATCTATGATGTCGCCGGGTTCCCGAAGATTCTGGCCAAGGACCTTGTGAGGCAGCTTGAGGCCCAGGCCATGGCCTATAACCCCACCCTCGTTCTAGGTGAGCGGGTTGAGGAGCTTCGTTACGTGGAGGACGGCGTCATAGAGCTTCGGACAAATAAGAACAAGCATTACACCAAGACTGTGATAATCTGTGTTGGAAGAGGAGCATTCCAGCCACGTAAACTAGATAACCCTAGTGTGAATAGGCTTGAGGGAAGGGGGGTCTATTACCAGGTCAAGGATAAGTGGCAATTCCGTGGAAAACGTGTCATGATCGTGGGAGGAGGAGACTCTGCAGTAGACTGGGCCCTCAACTTAAAGGATATAGCTAAGGAGGTCATATTAATTCATAGGCGGACCAAGTTCAGGGCCCATGAAGGAAGCGTGATAGAGCTCTTCCACTCACCAGTCAAGATATACATACCATACGAGGTCAAGGAAGCTCATGGTGAAGATAAGCTCGAAGCAGTAACGATATTCAATAATAAGACAGGTGAAGAGCTGACAATAGATGTTGACGCACTCATCCTCCAGCTAGGATACCTGGTAGACATCTCCATATTCAAGAAGTGGGGCCTCGAGATAATCGATAATGCGATAAAGGTTAACGGAAAAATGGAGACTAATCTCCCAGGCGTTTATGCGGCTGGAGATATAGCGTATCCTGCCGACTCGGTTAAGCTGAACCTTATAGTTATAGGGTTTGCCCAAGCGGCTATAGCAGTTAACATGGCTAAGAACTTCATCGAGCCTGGTGCTAGCATATTCCCAGGTCATAGCTCGGAGAAGAGGATGATCTAGGCTCAGAGCTTTTGACCGGCATCACGGGTCAGCCAGCCAGGACTCATCATCGCATCAAAGGCCATGTATGGGGATTAGATAATTCTTATTGAAGTTATACTTCATTGATGTGTAGATGATTGTGGTAGATGGCTCGATGGGTGAGGGGGGAGGGCAGATTCTAAGAAACGCTGTGGCCCTGTCAGCCGTCCTCCTGAAACCTATAAGGGTCATCAACATAAGGGCTAAGAGAAGCAAGCCAGGGCTGAGACCCCAACATTTAACCGCAATAAAGGCCGTTGCCTCCCTATGCTCAGCCGAAGTTAAGGGTCTCTCAGTCGGCTCCATGGAGATAGTCTTTCATCCTAGGAGGAGACCTATGGGCGGGTCGATCAGGTTTGATGCTGGAACCGCTGGTATCACCACACTTATCCTCCAGAGCCTCATGCCAGCCATGTCGTTCA
>CAZHEC010000058.1:0-7168 GCA_964531465.1 uncultured Nitrososphaeria archaeon
GTCTGGAAGGAAGCCGAGAACCCTCTCACCAGGCTTGGCAGCCTCAAATATCGTCTTCCCCCTATACACGTATCTTCCATCCTCCTTGACCCACCTCTGCGGACCAAGCATGTAGAGTATCCTAGCATCCCACATAAGGGGGTAGCTTCCCCAAGGCTTCGTCTCCACATTATTCCAGAACATATACTCCTGGCCTTTCCCGGATGTCCACGTGGTCTTGCAGGCCATGGTGCATGTCTGGCAGGCGATGCACTTGTTGGTGTCGAAGACTGCGGCGGCCTGCCTCTCAGGCCTTGTCTCGGGATACCAATACTCCATCTCCCTTCCTATCTGCCAGTTATAGACCTTGGGCATCTCACTCCACCTCCACGTATTCTCCCTTCAGGTATCTCTTCACGAGATCGTTCTCGTAGGTCGGCCTGAATCCCTTTGCAGCAGGGCTCCAGAGTCCTTCACCGTCTTCGCCACCTGGCTCGGCCTTCTCGAACTTGACGAAGCTCTCCTTAGGTGCCCCCGCAGGCTGGTGGACATCCAGCTCGAACCCCTTGCCTATTATCTGGCCGTAATACCTCTTGGAGATCAGGCTGTCGGTTGCCTCTGTGGGCTTGAGCCATGTCCGTGTAACCGATTGGTGGCTTCCGTATCTGTATCCTGCCTGGTATCCTGTCCTCGGGTTCTTTGCTAGCTTGTCAGGTCGTGTTTCATGTCCCTCCACGCTCCCATGGGTTGCGACGTAGAAGTGGAACCATGAGCGGGCTATTCCTGGAGCGATGTTGGGGTAGTATCTGACCCTGACCAGCCACCTGAAGACTTTGTAGTCGTCCTTACGGTTCTGCCATCCAACGAATGGTCTATCACTCGGGTCGGCATCACAGTAAACGTAGTCTCCATCATCTATACCGAGCTTCTTAGCGTCCTCGGGGTTCATGTCTATGTATCCCTCGCTCACCCAAGGCTTCCTCTTGTCATGGCGGTAGAAGTCTCCGAAGGGCCCGAAGTAGACCACGTCTAGGTCGGTGCTGGCACCTGTAGTGTGGCATGCGTGCCTATACTTCGGGGTGATTAGGACATGGCTATATCCCTTCTCCCTGAGCGGGTGCTTGGTTTTCTTCACCTCTCCCCAAGGCTTAACCACGTTGCGGACCTGCCTAACCTCGGTGGAGAGGTCGTTTGGGTCGAGGCCATAGTCCTGGGGCTGCTTGGGGCGGATGGCGGGATGAGGCTTGGCGACAATCACGTTAGGCTCATAGAAGGTGCTGTCCACGGGCTCCCTCCATACAGGCAGGTTCTCACCATACTCTATGAACTCATCCTCCTCCCTGTAGAACTCCAGCCTACCCGTCTTGGTATACCAGGGCTTGCTCTCGTTTGTCTGCTCCCATCCCACGACCCTCGGGCTCGTCCTAACCATGAGGTAGAGGGGCCTACCCTCCTTAGCAGCCTCCTCAAGCTCCCTGTAACTATACCCACGGGTGGCGTTCCCAGCCCTGAATATCCTCTCCAAGTAAACCTCAGGCCTGCCCTCATAGATGAACTTCCAGTGATTCCTGAACCTCTCATCGCCAGTCAGCTCGGCGAGCTTCTCGGATATGCCCGCCAAGACCTCCACGTCATCCCTTGTGTCGAACATTCTTGGGAGAGGCGTCCTAGGCCATGCCTGGAGGAAGGGGTTCGTCACCGAGGCATAGAAGTCAGGTATCTTACGCTCTATCCAGCTATCCACCCCGAAGACTATGTCCGCATACTCGCATGTAGCTGTCCAGAACCAGTCGCAGACAGCTATCATCTCTATCTTGGGTAGGGTGTTTACCATGATGTTGTGGGCCCACTTCGCGTTTCCGAGTATTGAGTTGGGGAAGGAGAAGAACATGACCTTGGTGGGCGTGGGCATGTGGGTCTTGCCCGTGAAGAGCTTGTTCCCTATGCGTAGTGGTCTATCATTATATGCATAGTAGTGGGCCGACTCACCCTTCAGATATTTCCTCAGCTTTGCTGGCTTCTCCGGGTCAAGCTCCTGGTTAAATGGGTCCTCGGCAATCCACTGGGTTATCCCATTAACTAGCTCCATGCGGTAGTTTCCTGCATAGCTTCCCACGGTTCCACCGAATCTGCCTATATTTCCTGTTAAGGATGCGACGAGGAAAATCCCCCTGTCTTTTAGGTCGTTGTGGTAGAAGTGGTTCGGCCCCATTCCCTCAACATGAAGGGTCTTCTGCTTATGCTGGGCCATGAGTTTAGCGAGCTCCTCTATGGCCTCGGCTGGAACCCAAGTTATCTCCGAGACGGTCTGGGGGTCGAAGTTATCCATCACGTATTGCTTGATTAGGTCGAATACCGGCCTGACCTTCACCCTCTTCCCATCAACAGTCTCTACCTCGAACTCTCCCTCTAGGGCAGGGTCTATCCCGAGTTCCCTAAACTTCTCACCGACGTAATCCCTAGTGATTACCCTAGGCGAGTTAGTGGCTTTGTTCCAGACCACGTAGTCATCCCACTCAACCCTAAGCTCTTCAGGGATCAGCTGACCCGCCTGCTCGGGGAAGGATGGAAGCTTCTCACCCTTCCTGATCACCTTGGCGTAATTCTTGAGGTCCTGGGGCTTGTATCCGGGGATTATATCCCTTGCCCTTAGGAGCTTGAGGTTATCCATCCTGACTAGCAGAGGCAGGTCCGTAAACTCCTTGACAAACTCCTCGTCATAGAGCTTATCCCTGATTAGGACATGTGCTATCCCCAAGGCTAGAGCATGATCGGTTCCAGCCCTAATTATGACCACGTGGTGAGCCTTGGAACCGACGGGCTGATACTCAGGTGCTATTGCAATAATCTTGGTTCCCTTGAGCTTGGCCTCGGTGAGCCAGTGGCCCTCAGGCATCTTAGTTACTATCCAGTTCATTCCCCAGAGGACTATGAGCTCGGCGTTCTCGGCGGAGTAGAGGTCGAAGTCCACGGTCTTGTTTCCTGTTACCATGGGGTGGCCTGGGGGTAGGTCTGTGTGCCATGCATAGTTATCCCATCCACGTGCTCCCTTCGCCTCATCTGGGCCAACACCCCTCACATACGCGTCGAGTAGGGCCAGCATGTTTGCGAACCTATACATTCCCCCGAGCCTGAAGGGTGCTATGAAAGCCATCCCGCCTCTACATTTCACAACCCTAGTCCCAGCCCCCTCCATGGCATCTATCATGGCTGGGTCATATCCCTGCTTCCTGAGCCTCCCGGCTCCAGCCTCCCCACTATAGGTCTCGACTATGTTGGTTAGGGCTTTTGCGAATATTGTGAAGGCCTCGTCCCAGGAGACCTTGACGAACTCCTCCTTACCACGCCCCTCAAAGTATTCCCTAGGCGGAAGACCCGTCTCGGGGTCACGTGGGAATCCATCCTCAACCCACTTCTTGAAACCCTTACGTATGAAGGGCCCCCTAACCCTCCTATCGGAGTAAAACCTCCTGACATAGACCAGGCCGCTGATGCAGCATCTTGGGTCCCATCTCGCCGAGGCCTTGTTCCCGTAGATGTCTACTGCGTCCTTGTATCCGAAGGTTGGGTCTACATACATTACCACACCGTTCTTGACGTTGGCCCTGAGGAGGCATCCATGAGTATCGTTTGGTGCGCAGAGATACGTGAATGTGGAATCGGGGGTGTAGATGTCTCTGTAAATCTTCTCCCAATCCCTGTTGGGGTAGGTCTCAAGCGGGTTCAGCTCAGGGTCTACAGGCTCAATGAACCTAAACTCCATCAACCCTTCAAGCAGGTCGTCCAAGATGATTGTAGATACCGCAGCCGCCGACACCAGGGACATAAACTCCCTTCTAGATAGCTTGAGCCCACCTATGGAGACCCACCTCAAACCTAGAGGCCAGAAAGGTGATATAATCTTACAGCCATACTTGTTAGGTAGATATAATAAGGCTTCAAGACCCGGGAAAACCGGAAATCAGGTATCCAAATGTATACGATTGTAGATGCCTGCTTATAAAGGGATAAATACCCTGACATGAATGGTGCCTTGGATAACATATGCCGAGGCTCATGAAGCTTATTCTGGCGGTCAAGCCTGTTAAGGGATGCTGGATAGGTTCTCTCAGGAAGAGGTTCGGTGATATCTCAATAAGTCTTATAGAGTCTCATAATGGGGCGAAGGAGGTTAGACAACTCTTTGAGATAATTACCTCGAGGAACCCCCACGAGGTCATAGAGTTCCTTAAGAATCTAGGTCAGCTTGAGGAACTCCAGATTACCGAACTCGGTCATGGAAGAATCTATGGAAGCGCTCTTGCAAGATGCGCGTCTGAATGTCCTCTATTCAATAGCTCGTGTTGTTTTCTCCGTAAAGTTATAACGAGTGTTAATGGAGAGGTTCAATACCACTTTATTGGGAGTGATATTGAGTGTAGGAGGCTCATGAGGAATCTGGCGGATAGAGGCGTGATTTACAGGGTTGAGGAGCTCAGCTTCCTGAGGAACCGCTCAAGCCTGACGAGTAGGCAGGAGCTAGTGGTTAAGGTGGCATTCGACCTCGGATACTTCGACTACCCCAAGAAGATATCGGTGAGGGAGATGGCCGAGATATTCGGCGTCTCACCTGCAACTATAAACGAGGAGATAAGGAAGGGCGTCAGGAAGATCCTGAAGGAATACTTCGAGGTGGTGAAGGAGGCGGCCATAATCTAAGAGACCTGACATATCAGGCTAATTTGTTTTACCCTCCGCAAAAAATCTATTGTTGAATGTCGAAGGCTCTTGACCCACTTAAGAAGGAGCATGAAGTGATAGTCAAGGTATTGAGGGATTTTGAGGGAAGGATTGAGAGGTTCTGGAAGGATGAAGAAATTATTACGCCCAAGAACATAGAGGATATGCTGAGATTCTCGGAGGAGTATGTTGTTAAGAGCCATTTCGTGAAAGAGGAACACTGTCTTCTACCGGTCTTGGCCGAGGGCGGGGTTGGAGAGGATTCAATAAACGTCGTCATAAAGGAGCATAAGTCTGTTGAGAGGATAGTTAGGAGGATGAGAAGCCTCTTCAGGCTCTACTCGGAAAAAAAGGTCGGCATCGAGGAGGTCCTTGACACATGTATGGAACTTATCGAGTTTCTCCTCCAGCATGTATACAAGGAGGATGCCTTAATCTTCCCGTGCTGCAGGGAGTTTTCCCCTGAGAAGGTTGAGGAGATTCTTAGATGCTATGAATCGGTTGGCCCGAACCGGGAGGTTGATGTGGGGGAGATGCTTAAGGAGGGAGGTGGCTAAGGGTTCCATGGAAGCCTCCAGTCATGGCCGACCGTGTGTGGGGAGACCCGGGCTATCGGCGGAGTCATTCTCTTATGCTCGCTTCCATGAACCCTTCTAAGTATAGCCTCAACTGTCTCCCGGCTTACCCCGGTCTCCTCAACTATCTCCCCGGGGCTTCTCCCCTTCTCCACATAGAGATATAGCACCGGGTCGATTACCTCATAAGAGACACCGAGTTCCTTCTCTGCCATCTGGCCGGGCCAGAGCCTCGGGCTGCTAGGCTTTAAGGCGATCTTCTCGGGGATGCCGAGCCTCACAGCAAGCTTCCTGACCTGGGTCTTGTAGAGATCCGCTATGGGCAGTATATCTACTCCTCCATCACCATACTTGGTATAGTATCCGAGGAGGAGTTCACTCTTATCCCCTGTCCCGCAAACAAGCAGGCCCTTCAGATTAGCGTAGTAATATAATATGGACATCCTTATCCTAGCCCTGAGGTTCCCATTCGCCACATTGGCCTCCGGGTCGTGGAATGGGAGGGTGCCCCGATAAGCCTCGTAGATACCATGTATATCTACTGTGTGGCGGGTTAGCCTGAGCTGGTCGGCGAGGGCCTCGGCGTCTTCGACATCCTCACCCGGGGTGGTCTCGGAGTCTGGAAGAATCAGGGCCTCGACCTTCTCTGGTCCAAGCGCCTTGACGCATAGTGCTGCCGTGGTTGCAGAGTCTACTCCGCCGCTTAACCCCAAGACAATCCCCCTTACACCCGACCTCTCCACGGCTTCACGGATAAATCGGGTAATCCTCTCCACTACATACCCATAATCAGGCTCAGGAGGCAGCTTGGGAGCGCTCATTCCTCCCTATGAGGTGTAGGCAACCCCTATATAGGCTACCCCTTCCCCCACCCCTGGGAATGATGATAAAGGTTCTTCTAGGCCAGCTCTCACCGAGACTGGGAGACCTGGAAGCAAACCTAGGAAGGTTAGAGGATGTCGTTAGGGGCCATGAAGCAGACATAGCCATCTTCCCAGAACTCTACCTCTCCGGATACTTCTCCAAGGATATGCTATATAGGCTGGCCATAGGTCTGGGCGATAAGACTGTGAGTAGGCTTAGGAGACTTGCGGAGGAGACCTCAACAGCAATTATAGTCGGGTTTCCGGAGAGAAGCGGCCACGGCTTCATCTACAACTCCGCCCTAATCATAGATGAGGCTGGTGAGGCCTCGGTCTACCGTAAGCGTCATCTCCCCACATTCTCCCTCTTCGACGAGGGAAGGTGGTTTAGGGCCAATAGGGCTGGGCTGGGGACATGGAGGCTGAAGGGCGTGGAGGTCGGCGTGGCAATCTGCTATGACACATTTTTCCCAGAGATCTTCAAGGCGTATAGCCTTAGAGGGGCGGAGCTACTGGCCATACTTTCGGCCACCCCAGACTCCTCCCTCAGGTTCTTCAAGAAGCTCACGGAGGCTAGGGCAATCGAGAATACAGCCTACGTGGTATGGGTGAACCAGGTCGGGGTCTACGACGGGGTAGGGTTTGCTGGTGAGTCGAGGGTTGTCTCACCCCTGGGGAGGCTCATAGCCGAGTGCAAACCAATGGAGGAGGATGTGAGGGTCGTTGAGCTGGACCTGAGGGAGGTTGGATTGGCCAGGATACAGAGGCCTGTCCTCAGGGACTCCATAAGGGAGGATGCAGAGACCCTCCTAGACGCATACTTGGCCATAGAGGAGGCACCCTAAACAACGTTATCGAAGGTGAATCGTGCCGAAGGTGAATCGGGGTGAAAAGCTTATAAAACTTAGGCGAGTCCCCCGAGCCGGGGAAAGATATGAGCCAGCTACAGCAATCTTTACTCGAGGAAGGATTCATACCGAGGACTCAGATATGGCTGAACCCCGATGAACGGCTGCTCTTCAAGACAGCCTC
>CAZHEC010000059.1:0-7150 GCA_964531465.1 uncultured Nitrososphaeria archaeon
ACTATTACAAGGCTATGATGGGAAAGGAGCCTGATGAGGGTGAGCTTAGCGAAGACTTCGGGAAATATGTTAAGGCTGTATGCGACTTCATGGAGGCAAGACTACAACAATACTGGGACATGTTCTTCGACAGTGAGATATTCATCGAGAGAACCAAGGGGATAGGTATACTCAAGAGGGAGGACGCCATAAGGCTTGGGGCAGTCGGGACAACCCTCCGTGCATCAGGCGTAAAAGCAGACACGAGGATAGACGACCCATATGACGCATACCCCTACCTTAAATTCAGTATACCCGTGAGAGCCGAGGGAGACTGCTATGCAAGGGCTATGGTAGGATTCGAGGAGATACGCCAAAGCCTAAACATAATCAGACAAGCAGTAGAGCAGATGCCTGATGGCCCAGTCAAGAATAAGCAACACCCCATAGTCCTGAGGGTTCCGGCTGGAGAAGTAGTGGCGAGGGCCGAGGCGGCCAGGGGCGAGATGCTCTACTATATAGTCTCCGATGGAGGCCCGAGGCCTTACAGGGTGAAGATAAGCCCGCCGAGTTTCCGCCTACTCCCCGTCCTCAAGCATCTAGTCCGGGGGATAAGGGTCGCAGATCTGCCGCCGGTCTACTGGAGCCTCAACTACTGGCCCGTGGAAGCCGATCGCTGAACTACTCGCCCATTACCTGGATAATGTAGTTTCTAGCCCTGGGGCCGTCGAACTCCGCTACGAATATACTCTGCCATGTTCCCGTCACCAAACGCCCATCAGATACTGGTATCAATACCGATGAGCCCATGAGGATGGTTCTAAGATGACTGTGGGCGTTGTTATCTATCTCATCATGTCTGTATCCAGCCCCCCTCGGGGCTAGCTTCTCGAGAAAGCTTACCACATCCTCTTTTAGACGTTCCTCATCCTCGTTGATGAAGACTCCTAAGGTTGTGTGAGGCGAGAAAACTATTACGGTGCCATTCTTCACGCGGCTCTCCTTCACAACCCTCTCAACGTCTCCTGTAATATTAATCAGCTCGAATGGCTTAGAGGTTCTCAATCTGATGGTTCTTTTAAAGACCTTCATGAGGTCAAGATAATTAGTGGAGTGTTTTAAGCCTTTAGGTCGAGTGCAGCGAACCTTGAAGGGCTATAGGGTTCAAGCTTTATGGAGGGTCTTAAACCCATGACCTCCTCTGCCAATGATTGGGCTAACGCGACACCCTTTATGAGCCCGTAGCCTCTAAGACCGTCTATTATATAGAGATTTTCAAATCCCTCCAATTTACCTACTATAGGCTCAAAGTCAGGTGGGATACTGCAGGGGCCTGACCATTCATCCACTAACTCCACCTCTCCGTTAATCCTCAGCCTCAGGAGCCTCTCAGCATCCCTCCCAAAATCTGGGTTAGGTTTATCCAAGCACTCATCAGGATTGCTGCATGGCTCAGCATGATATCCTCCTCCGACAATCGTGCCACCGAATCCCGGTCTCCAGTAACTTTGGTGGACCTCATCGGCGAAGGCTGGCACATCCACATTTATCCTAAACCTGTGGGCGGGACACTTAATTATCCATACGGGTATGCTTACGCCTATGTTGGAGAGAATGCGCCGGTTCCACGGCCCCATGCAGAGGAAAACAACCTCAGCCTTCAGCCTTCCACCACTCGTCTCAACGAAGTCTACATACCTCTTGCTTAGGCTTAGGCGGGATACCTCATAGGGTCTTATATCCACACCCAACTCCACGGCCTTCCTCTTGAGAAATTCCAGTAATGTGGCTGGCTCCACCCCCATATCAATCCATGTGTGTGTTATTATCTCTCCCTCCTGGAACCTCACATCCTTCCATTTATGTGATGCATCCCTAAAGTCTAGTTGCTCGAATTCTACGCCTGCTTTCTTAAGTATCTCCTTGGTTTCCCAAGCATCTTCCTCATCCTCTATTGAGATAAATCCCCGATTCACCAGACCTGTAGATTCTCCATCATCATTATCCATAATTTTCTCGAGAATTTCTATCGTCTTCTTGGCAATCCTTACCTCCTCCTCGCTTTCAAGCTGAACGGTTACCACGCCTGCAGAACGTGCTGTGGCTCCTCCACCCCTCTTCATCCTATCTACTAATGTTACATCCTCGCCCTCCATACCTAGCCTTAATGCTAGTGAGACGCCTGCTATGCCTCCCCCAAGGACTAGATAGTTCACCAAAACTCTGCAACCCCACGCCAGGTTTAATTCTAAGGATGCATCAATTTATGGTTGATGCTTGTGGATGCTCACTGCCACCTGTATGGCTTTGAGGATGATGAGTTAGATAGATTTAAGGATGTTGTTATAGCCTCCGTGGGAGAGGACTTGGAGAGTAGCATGGAGAATGTTAAATTATCAAAGAAGTATAGGTGGGTTAAACCCTTTGCAGGGCTTCATCCATGGAATATTGAGGATTACTCTGAGGATGAGTTCCAAGGCATAGAGAGGCTGCTTAGAAGCAGGGAGGCCGTGGGCATAGGCGAGGTTGGGCTGGATAAACGTTTCGGGAAACATTGGGAGATGCAGGTGGAGGTCTTTGAGAGGTTCTGCTCCCTAGCAGCCGAACTCAACCTCCCACTAAACATACATGCATTAGATGCATGGAGAGAAGTATTCCAGATACTCCAAAAATACTCGGTGAGACATGCGGTATTTCACTGGTATACGGGTCCCCAAGACCTCCTAAAGGATATAGAGGGAGCAGGATACTACATCTCGATAAACCCCTCGGTTAAGATGCAGCCAAAACATAGAGCCATAGTGGAGAGAGCTGAACTCGACATGATATTGACAGAAAGTGATGGGCCATATAATTACAAAGGGCTGAGGCTTAACCCTCTTATGATAAACGAGCTTGTAGCAGAGATAGCTGAGATTAAAGGTGCTTCCTATGGCGAGGTCTCCCGCATCGTCTCGAAGAACTTTGAGAGACTTCTCCAGAATCCTTAGCTTTACTCATCTTCTGCTTCAGAATCCTATGCAAGACCTTTGCTTCTCCATCAAAATCTATTCTACCATGATCTAAAAGGCTTCCGCTAAACGTCTTAGGTATATGAAGTAGCTCATGTATGATTACCTCGTCCTTTTCATCCTCCGGCAAGTTATCAAATTGCTCCGAGATGAACTCTATCACATAATGGGGTTTCATACCAACACCTTTAAGAAAAGCCTTTGATACGCCATGAATCCTAGCTATAGTCCTAGGAGCATTCGTACCATAACTTCTCACACACTTAACCCTATCTGCATCTATATGCGTTAAACCTAATGCCTCAACTATTCTCCTTACACGTTCATCAAGATCTGGGGCGGGCACATACGTTATCGTCATAACGTTTTGTTTGGATAATCGAGACATATTTTAGGATTATTTCTGTATGGGGAATAGGCTTTCTTCGTCATAGTATTCTTTCATCTCTTTGAGTAAGTCTAGTGTTCTGGCCAATACTCTATATTCCTTTTCCGATAATATCCATCCAACTCTCGTGTTTATCATGACTAGGTAGATTATTGCAGGAGGTTGTTGTGGAAGCCGGTTTGATAACTCTTTGTTTATTGTTATGCTATATAGTCTTCCATCCTTCTTTCCCGATACAACGGTCATGTATCCCCGCTGTATATCCTCTACATTCATCTCTATTATCTCCGCCTTATTATCTACGATCATTATTTCCTCCACGATGTATCTATGCTCCTCTGTCTGCCTACTCATTATTGCTCTTGCTTTTACACGTATACCTGGCTTAAGCCATTCAGGAGGCTTCCTAAGATAAACCGTCTCACCTTTTCCACTAGGTCCAACGATTCTAAGCCTGTATTCCAAGAATCCCCTATACACTCTAGGCTCTATACACGCTATATATCCCTCAACAGCTATTCTATCGTCCATTCCACAATCATATACATCATTGTTTTATGATAAAGTTTCCTTTTTAGAAATCATTATATTATTGGTCTTGCGGACTAAGATTCGGTGGGCGATGGGTGACTGATGCCATAAGGTTTGAGAATGTGTGGAAGATTTATAGGATGGGTAAGGTTGAGGTTCCTGCACTAAGAGGATTATCACTCAGCATAAGACGAGGTGAACATGTGTCAATCATGGGTCCCAGCGGTAGTGGGAAGTCCACTTTCCTCCATCTAGCCGGAGCCTTAGACCATCCTACCAGTGGGCGTGTGTTGATAGAAGGGAGAGACCCGTCCAAGCTTGGAGACGCGGAGCTTAGCAGACTTAGGAATAAGCTGATAGGGTTTGTCTTCCAGACCTTCAACCTGATACCTAGGCTCACGGCAATCCAGAACGTTATCCTTCCACTCACCCTCCAAGATATACCGCAAGAAGAAAGGAGGAGAAGAGCCGAAGAAGCATTAAGACAGGTAGGATTAGCCCATAGGATGAATCATAGGCCAAATGAAATGAGTGGAGGAGAGCAGCAGAGGGTGGCTATAGCACGGGCCATAGTAACGAGGCCAAAGATAATCTTAGCAGATGAACCTACGGGAAACCTTGACTCACACTCAGCATCAGAGATAGTAGACCTATTAACCAGGCTAAACAAGGAGCTGGGTGCAACACTAGTAGTGGTAACACATAACCCGGAGGTAGGTAATGTTGCTGAGAGAATAATTAAGATTAGGGATGGTGTAGTTTATGAGGAAAACTAGATTCTTCTGCATACTAACCCTCATACTAATCATGACTTCGCAGCTAAGTATAACCTATTCAAGACCTCCCGAAGTTCTATTCTCCGATGCATGGTTTGGTGATGAGAACACTAGGATAGAAGTTGAGCCTGGGAGTAGCGGAGTCCAACTAATCGTTAGGCTAGTTAATTCATGGAATATAAGCTTCCGATACGTTGAAGGCTACTTAATCCTTCCCGAAGGATTTAGAGACTCTCTTACGGGAAGCCGGAAAACCCAGATATACTCCGTGAAATCGGTGGAAGGCGGACAATACTTCTTCATGAAGTTCCTAATAGACATAGATGAGGATGTGAGTATTGGAGAATATCAAGCTAAGCTCTTCCTTCGATACGTTTTCTGGGACGAGGAAAATATCAGGCAGACCACGCTCTACATAAGATTCCGAGTAACAGGGAGGATAACCATTGCAGCGAGCCTGGAATCCGAGGAGATAAAGCCTGCTGAGACATTAAAAACATTGATTAAACTAGGCAACATAGGCACGGCACCCGCCTCCTCAGTTAAAGTCAGCGTAGAAGAAATGACCGAAGGCCTCGCCATCATCGCAGGAAAAGAACAACATTACATAGGCGACTTAAAGCCCGGCGAATTTGCTGAAATACCAATCACCCTATTAGCAGATAGGTCGTTAGCGGATAGGCTGGCTAAGATTAGGGTCTCGGTAGATTACATAGGTGTATATGGTATGTTAAGTAGATGGGAGACATTATTAACGATTAAGGTTTCACCCTTGCCTGGAGAGAAGGTTCTTATCGACGCATTCTTGGAGGAGCCTATACTCAAGCCCTCCACAATAAACCACCTAAAACTCCACGTAATTAACCGGGGCTCAATAAAGGCAGACTCTGTCCAAGCAATAATCTCCATGCCTACTGGAATACAGCCTCCAATAACTCTTGTCCGCGGACCCACAGCTGTGAGTCTAGGGTCATTAAATCCAGGCGAGGAGAAAGTAATCGAGATACTAGTATTCGCTAATTCATTCGCAGCTGGAGGTGCGTATGTTATACCACTAAGGATAACTTATGTGGATGATGAGGGTAGACATGAGGTTGAAAGAAGTATTACTGTAACAGTCTCGGAGGAGAGTAGGGCGAATAAACTTAGCATATATACTGTTGAGTATGTGAGAGGAGGGGTAGTAGAAGATGTTGAGATAAGGGTTAGGAACTTGGCAGGAGAACCCCTAAGAGACATAACATTAACAATCTCACCGGGCGTTGAATGGGTAACCCTACTAGGGCCCACTACATGGCACATATCCTCGATTAATAGTGAGGGAGAGGTGGGGCTTAAAGTCAAGATATATGTTCCATCAGAGACCTCCAGGGGTTCGACTATAGGTGAGCCGTTCACATTAATTGTAGAAGCAAGCTTTGAAGATTTATCCGGATTTGTTAGAGAGGAGGCACATACACTTGGTATGTATGTTAGGGGCATAATCTCCCTAACCCTCCAAGAACTTTCAGTAGAAATGCTGGGAGGAGACTACTTCCTGGTAGGGAGAATATTGAATGAGGGGACCGAGACAGCCTTATTCACAAGAATAATGCTTAAGGACACAGGAGCCCAAACATATCTAGGAGACCTAGACCCCAACGCCCCGGTCCTATTTAGCCTCCCACTCCCCAACACAGTTATGCCAGGCTCGACAATAACTCCAGAGCTTATAGTAACCTACATGAACTCTCTTAGAGAGCCTGGAGAGACAACCCTTGAGGCCAGGGTTATGGTTCCTAAGCCAGTTGAGGAGTCATCTGAGTCTCCGCAAATCTTACCCTTAAGCCAGCCAATAACACTCATAATAGCATTGATAGTTGCAGTGATAATTGCCCTCTTAGCCGTAAGGAGGTTGAGGAAAGGTGAGAGTAGCTGACTTGGTATGGTATGCTCTAGGAGGACTGAAGGATAGGAGAATCAGAAGTGCATTAACCATACTTGGTATAACTATAGGAGTTGTCCTAATAATCTCCCTAATGTCTAATAGCCAGGGACTAAACATAACTATAACAGAGAGCCTCTCAAAGCTAGGAGTAAATAATATATTCATAACACCTGCCGTTGAAGGATCGGTGAAGCTAACTGATGCGGATATTGCCAGGCTATCAAAGCTTCCCGGAGTTAAGGTGGTCTCTCCATTCTACTTCGAGTCCATATTCTTTAGGGCTGGCTCCATCGAGAGGCAGGTCTCCCTTATAGCCCTCGACCCCAGGATAATTAGGCTCGTCCTACCCGATATAGAGCTTCTAGAGGGACGGGACCTACTTCCAAACGATATAGCTGTTATAGGTCTAGGATACAAGGTCGCCCACCCGCCGGATGAGCCTAACAAGAAGGTCAACCTATACAGCTCCATAACAATAGAGATTAACAGCGGAGGTATGATGGAAGAAGTGAAAAGTGCCGTAATAGAAAATAATTTA
>CAZHEC010000060.1:0-7040 GCA_964531465.1 uncultured Nitrososphaeria archaeon
GGGGATGAGACTTCGGCTCTATCGTTGATGCGAACTCGACGAATGAAGGCTTCTTTACCGGCGCCGTCTCCTTTTTCCCGGGCTGACTAGGTATGCCGCCCAATCGCTCTACTAGATTCTCGAGCCAAGCTAAGTTCTCCAACCTCTCGGCCACGAACTCCCGGTCTCCTTCGACCTCCAGCTCTACCCCATTAACCGAGACTCTTACTCTGTATGACATTTGTGCCTCTCCCTCGCCGATAAGCTTGCATGGAGTCGTTATAAGGCTTCCAGACCCCTGTGAAAGTGGGGATAATTCAGAGGTATTACGATTAGGGTCTAAGGCACTCCTCGGGCACGGCTTAGACTTGCTTGGCCATCTTCTCCTTCACAAGCGAGTAGAGCCTTGCTCCATCGACCTTTCCACGGTAGTCTTTCATGAGTTCTCCCATGATTATTGAGGCTGCTTTCCCAGGATTCTGCTCCACCAGCTCCCTGTGGGCATTAATCAGGCTGTTTATCCTCTGTTCTACTTCCTCTAGACTGACAGGTCTCAGGCCGAGGGCCTCAACGGCCTCCTTCAGCCTCTTTCCAGGGTTCTCTGCAAGCCACCGGAAGACTTTCTCTGCCGCCTCCTTTGCTATATCACCCCTACCGACCATTCTGAAGAACTCGAGGAAGTCTTCGTCTGTTATATGCCCTATCGTGAGCCCCTCTCTCCTGAGGCTTTTCATCAGTTCAGTTAGGACTGAGGCTACTACTGTGGGAGCCACTCTTGTCTCTGATAGGATTCTCTCGTATAGCTCAACCCTCTCCATATCTATTAGCTCATCGGCTGACTGGCGGCTTAAGCCATATCTCTTCGCCAGGTTCTCGGCAACCTCCTCCAATGTTGGTGGGAGTCTTTTCCTTAGCTCTTCTATTAGCTCTGATTTAATCGGGTAAGGTGGTAGGTCTGTCTCTGGATACATGCGGGCTGCTCCAGGTCTAGGTCTAAGGTATATTGTGGTGCCGTCAGGTCTGGCTCCACGGGTCTCTGAGGGAACTCCCTCCAAGGCCTCCACGGCCCTCTCCCTAACCTTCTCGAGGGCGTCTCTAGCCTTATCTTCCTCGTCAGCCACTAGCACAACTGCGTCCATCTCTCCTGCCTCCATAACTCTCCTCAGCTCGTCCACCTCCTCCTGTGTTATCCCGTAGCCTGGCAGCTCGTCGGTGTGGAAAATTCCCTCAACATCTGACCACGCTATAGCCCTTCCAGCGAACTCTGCTCCAAGCCTTATCCCAGGCCTGGCCTCAAGACCTATCAAACCCCCGAATCCCGGCAGCTTTAAGGCCATTACCTTTCCTCCCTGGGAGATTTTTCTCCTTAGAATCTTGGACTTAGTCTGCTTGAAGATGTGGGATACATCCCTTGGCTTCTGCGCCTCTATCTCCTCCCTCCTAACACCTCTCCTTCCAAGCTCATCCCTAATCTTAAGTAGGTGGAGCTGCCTCACAACCTCATTCTCCACAACCTTTGGGAGCAGGTCTAGTTCCTGGACACCCTTAATCTCTATCAAGGCCCCATCCTTAATCGAGATGTTAAGGTCCTGCCTAACCGTCCCGATTCCACGCTTAACCTTGCCTGTGGCTCTCAGAAGCCTGCCAATCCTGTAAGCTGCCTCGTATGCCTCTCTCGGGGTGTTGATTACGGGTGCTGTGGAGACCTCGATTAGGGGGATGCCTAGCCTGGTGAGGTCGTAATGGATTTCCCCTTTCTCCTGCTTGATTATCCTGGCCGCATCCTCCTCAAGGGTGATGGTCTGTATAGGTATCCTCTTGCCAGCCACCTCGACCCAACCGCCCATAGCCACAACACAGGTCCTCTGAAAGCCCGTAGTATTCGAACCATCGATAACTATCTTTCTCATAACATGGACCTCGTCTACAGGCTGTGCGTTCATTAGGAGGGCTGCTATGAGGGCTGTCTCGAGGGCTTCCCTGTCAAGGTCGTGGGGAGGCTCCTCATCCATCTCAACGAGGCATGTAGCTGAGGTGTCTGCATGATAGATTATCCTCTTCCTTTTTCTGGCCTCGAATAGGGCTGCCGGGTCCACTTCGCCCAGCTCGCTCTGAGCCTCCCTGAGCCACCTCTGGAATACGACCTTCCTTCCCCCGCTTGGCTCTGTCGGGCAGTCGCAGAAGAGCTTAGTCTTGGTGTCTAGCTGGCGGTGAATCTCTAGTCCTACCTTTAGTCCAACCTTTTCGTAGTCTATCTTCAATGAACCACCTCCTCAGGTTTCGTGGGCATACTTCTCGCCCCAATCTCCCCAGCAATAGGTGTAAGCATAAGCTCCCTAACTTCCTCCAAGTCTCTGGTCTGAGCCAGACACCATGAGAGCTTTACGTATGCGGTCTCGGGCAGCATGTCGTCCAGCGGGATAACACCGATTCTAAGCAGGTCCCTCCCGGTCTGGTAGACCCTCATATTCACTCTGCCCCAGAGGCACTGGGATGTCATCCCGATAAATACTCCCTCCTCGATTAATCGTCTAAGGGTTGGGATTAGTCGGTTCGCCACATGGCCCAGACCGCTTCCTTCAACTATTATCCCCTTAACTCCCCTCTTAGCCAATGCCTCAAATATCTCTGGACCCATACCCGGATAGAACTTTACCAGGGCCACCTCTTCTGAGAACCTGGGCCTAAACTTGTATCCATTGCCTCCGCGAGGGTTGAGAGACTCCGCATTCACCTTAATCTCTCCGCCAATCACGTATGCTATCGGCTCATGGTTCACAGAGCGGAATGCGTCCCTACTGCTAGTATGCAGCTTCCTAACCCTCGTCCCCCTATGGACCGCTATAACGTCATCCGAGTGCCATGCATGCATTGTTAGGCAGACCTCTGCGAAGGGTGCATGTCCAGCTACCCTTACTGCAGCTATAAGGTTCGTGGCCGCATCGCTTGAAGGTCTATCCGATGAGCGTTGGGCTCCTACGAAGACTATGGGGACTGGGGGTTTTTGGAGGGCGAAGGAGAGGGCTGCGGAGGAATATCCCATAGTATCTGTCCCATGCGCTATCACCACCCCCTCCTCACCCGACTCAATAAGCTTATGGACCCTCTCAGCCATCTGGCTCCAGAGACTCGGGGTCATGTCCTCACTGAATATCGAGAAGAGAATCTCCGAGCCCAGGTCGGCTATCTCGGATAGCTCTGGAACAATCGAGAGGAGGTCCTCTGCGTTAAGAGCCGGCTTAACGCCTCCAGTTCTGTAATCTATCCTGCTCGCTATAGTCCCACCTGTGCTAACTATAGTTACTTTTGGGAGGCCTGGCCTTGCTCCGGGTCTTGGGGGAGGGGTGAACCCGGGTTTTTTCGCCTTTGCAATCCTTCTTACCTTGAAGTCTCCCTTAACCCTGATGCCGATGTTATATCCGTTTGGGAGCTTTAGGACGATATGGTCTGGGTCGGCTAGCTCGTATCTCGCAATCAGGATTCCATGATGGGTCTTTCCTTCTACTTGGACTTCCACCTCATCCCCTATCTCTACTCCTGCTTCCTCCAGAATCCTCCTAACCCTTCCAGTGTATCCTTGGAGCTTATCCTCCTCAACCATTCCGGCACAATCCTGCCTCAGGAAACTAATTAGTTATTCTCTACGAATCGGAGAGGTTTTTAATTAGGTAGTAGAGCTGAATAGGGGGATGAGCGGTTATAGTCCTCCTGACTGGGTTAGGGACCTGGGAGCTGAGGCGGCCTTCGCTGTTCTCGCCAAGGCCAAGGAAGTTGAGAGGAGGGGTAAGAAGGTTTACCATCTTGAGATTGGTGAGCCGGACTTTGATACCCCGAGTCATATAAAGGAGGCGGCTGCCGAAGCTCTTCGGAGAGGTGAGACCCACTACACGCCAACACTCGGTATACCTGAGCTTCGTCAAGCTGTTGCCGAGTCTGTGAAGAGGGACTATGGCGTGGATGTGAGCTGGGAGGATAACGTGGCCATAACTATTGGATGTAAGCAGGGCATCCTGGCCGCCATACTAGCCCTGGTTGATAAGGGTGAGGAGGTAATCTACCCCAATCCAGGCTATCCTGAGTATGAATCTGCAACATGGTTCGCAGGAGGTAAACCTGTCCCCTACAATCTTACAATAGAGGAGAGCTTCAGGATGACTCCCGAGAAGCTTGCCGAAATGATAACCCAGAAGACCAAGGTCGTTGTAATTAATACGCCTGGAAACCCAACAGGTGTAATAATGAGAGAGGAGGACATAAAGGGAATAGTCGAGTTGTCCGAGGACCACGGATTCTACATCCTAAGTGATGAAGTCTACAGACCCATAGTCTTTGATGGTTTAAAGCATGTCTCACCGCTCCACCTAAAGAAAAACCTTGACAGGCTAATCATAGCTGATGGATTCTCCAAGAGATACGCAATGACCGGGTGGAGGCTTGGATGGCTTCTTACACCGAAAGAGATGATGCCATATATATTCAAGCTCCTAAACGTCATGACCTCGTGCCCCCCCGCCTTCAATCAACACGGTGGTATAGCTGCTCTCAAAGGTCCTCAAGACCCGGTGTATAAGATGGCTAGGGAGTATGAGAGACGACGTGATATAGTTGTCGAGGAGCTATCCAAGATAGAGGGGATAAACTTCGTTAGACCTACCGGGGCCTTCTACGCACTCGTTGATGTCAGCAAGGTTCTCGAGAGGCTGGGTCTCAGGTCCGCTGAGTTCGTTATCAGACTCATCGAAGAGTATGGTGTAGCCCTCCTACATGGAACAGCCCTGGGCTCGAATGGAGAAGGATACATCAGGATAAGCTTTGCAGCATCGGAGGAGAGCATAAGGCAGGGGATAAGGCGGCTGGGCAAGGCTGTGGAGGACGCCCTCAAGTCTTAGCGGCCTCGAAGAGAACGAGCCTCCAGCATGGTCTGCCGCCTATATAGACGTAATCGGCCTCAGGCAGCCCATCTATATAGTTTATCAATTTTAGGAGTGTCTCGCCGAAGGGGTGGACCGTGTATCCGAGAACTCTCACCTTGAATCCTTTCTCCTCAAGCATGCCACGGGTCCTCCCAATACCTACGAGGGATACTGTTGGTATGATTAGTCTTCCATGAGGCTCAAGTCTGTTCCAGGCTCCAGCAATAACTCTGTCGAGAACCATTCTGCCGTCAGGTCCGCCCCAAGTGAATCTTGGTAGGTTGTGAGGTGAGGGGGTCATGGGAGGATTAGAGACGATTATATGAAATCTCTCGTATGGGTGTAAGGCCTCATAGAGGTCTCCATGCCTAAGTTCCACGTTCTTGATATTGTTGAGCCTAAGGTTTTCCTCGGCCACCCTTAACGCCCTCCTCGAGACATCCGTGGCCACCACACTCTCCGCACCCTTAAGGGCACAGACTATCGCAAGAACTCCTGAACCAGTCCCTAGGTCTAGAACCCTTTTTCCACGAACATCCTCAAGGTTCTCCGCTATGATGACGGTGGCTGCTGAAGGTCGGTAAACCTTCGGGTCTCTGAGAAGCCTCACCTTCACCTCTCCGAACCTGTATTCATCGACGAATCTCAACACATAATCATGGTATGGGGGAAAATTTTTACTTACGGCATCCACATCATTACCGAGGTGTTGGAAAACCCGGTTGAGGGATTCTACCTAGAGTTTAGGGGGATGATTCTGGCAGTTAAGGGCGTTCTACATCCCAGGAACAAGGCAATAGCAATACCTGTCTATGTTAAGGATGACCGCTGGAAGCGTGTTAGAAGCTTCCAGGAATCTATGAGGATTGTGCGGAAACGCTTAGGCGACTGCCTGGAATGGTGCGGATTTGCGGGTAGAAGGCTTCCCACGATACCCCTCGATAAGGTCGAAAAAATCTATAATCCCCTGGACATAGAGGGGTTGAGAATTCCTAATGCGGCCCAGTCCCTCTTAAGCCTATTAACGGAAAACACGGGGATTTGGAGGTTCATGGGGATAACGGGGTCAATCCTCTTGGGTCTTCACTCGGAATACTCCGACATAGACATAGTAATCTACGGGATAGATAATGGTGTTGATGTGATGAAGGTCTTGGGAAGGCTTAGGCGGAGGGGCGTTCTGAAACCTGTGGAGGGAAAGAGGTGGATTGAAGAGACACGCAGAGACTCCATCATCCCAGCGGATACGTGGCTGAGATACGAGAGAATGAAGCTTCTAACAGGCATCTATGAAGGACACTTATACACGGCCAAAATAGTCCCTCTGCCACATGAATACTGGGAATCCCTTGAGCAAGAATGCAAGGAGGTTGGCAGAACCAGACTTAGAGGACGGGTTCATGAAAAATCCCTAACGTTCACAACACCCTGTAGATACTGGCTGGAGACTGGAGGGGAGCTTGTGGAGGTGTTCTCCATGAGGAGTAGGTTTGCGGAGATGGCCGAGCCAGGGATGACCGTGGAGGTAGAGGGAAGGCTGGAAGAGATGACGCTATATGGTAGACGTTGGAGGAGAATATTCCTGGGAAATGAGCCTTACGACTACATCCTCCCGGTGGAACGATGATAAGGGACCACGACTACCTTGAGACACGCGACTCATGGCTCTTCTGCGTCGTGGGAGAGGTCCATCCACCCAGCCATTACCTCGCATTCCTAAAGTATGTGCCAGGAGAAGGTCCATGGAGGAGGGGGAATACTAGCTTCAGGAGAACCATTAGCACATACTCTATGGAAGAGTTTGCGAAGACCCTGAGCATCCTCAGGAACTTCAGGCCAAATTACATTATCCGCGACCCTCACATAGGTGCTGAGATGTCGGCAGTCCCGAGAGACGAAATCGTCAAGCATTACAGCTGTAGGGACGCCGTGGCGCGAATCCTCCGCAAGACCAACCGTGATAGACTAGAGGAAAAAGCCAGGAGACTAGTATTAGAAGTGGTTGAGCTTGCTGGGATTGGGTTAGAGGACTTAGGTTTAACAGGCTCCCTCCTCCTCGGAATACATCATGATTTATCCGATATAGACTTGATTGTTTATGGTGGGAGGAAGTTTTGGAGCGTTTGGAGGGCCTTAAATGAGGTTGGA
>CAZHEC010000061.1:0-6955 GCA_964531465.1 uncultured Nitrososphaeria archaeon
GTTTATGGTCTTGCCTAAGCTTCCGAACCTTCTTAGTAGGGTCTTGGCGGTCTCGTGGCCCACCAATCCCTCGAGGGTGTAGAGGGCCTGCTCCTCCAGGCTCATCTCCCTGCTCCTAGCCCTAAGCGGATACTCACGTGGCCTCCTAGCCGAGCCAAGGGACCTCTCCTTCCAGGCCAGGTATGTTATCGTGGCCTTCTGGTCGGGGACAGGCATGATAGGGACCTCCCACTTATTCACTATCGAGTCCATTAGAGCCAGGATTGAGGTCTCGCTCCACCCCCTCCTGCGGTAGAGTGGTAGGTAGCCCTCGAGGATTAGCACCCTCTCGCCCCCGAACTCCTTCATGGCCTCCAGCTGCTCCCAGAGCCTACCCTTCAGGCTGTTGAGAAAATCTAGGACGGTCTTCCTCTCCACTAGGCAGTCCTTCTCAACCCCCGCCACAAGGTAGTCTCCGGCCTCAAGCGGCCTGACCTCAACCATCACGCCCGCATCCTCCAGCCCCCTCCTAATCCTCGGAGCCTCAGCCGCCTCCCTACTATCAACCACTATCAAGGCAGGGCATCACTCACCAGCCGAGGATTAAATGGTTCCGACGCAACCCTTATCCATCATGTTGATTAGGCGGTGAGTTAAGGCTTAGTGAGGTATCCTGATGACCCTGAGCCTTAGGGAACGGCTTGAGCTGATGAGGCAGGGCGTTGTGAGGGGATACATAATCCCGAGCCTGGAGGAGCGTGGATACATAGTGAGTGGATGGAAGAGGCCTATCTCCCTTGAGGATAAGATACTGAGGGACGGCGGATGGGAGCCAATCTACACCAGATTTACCAGCTGGGAGACCTACAGGAAGGACCAGCCCCTCTACATCTTCTTCAACACCTTCTATGGGGACGTGTATGAGAGGGCTTATAGGAACTGCTTCGTGGAGTTCCTCCTCAACGCCCCCAACCTCAGGCTCAAGCCAAGCCTCATAGGAATCTTCACCCGGCTCAACACGGGCAACGGATACTACTGGAAACACCGCATCCCCATAGACCTTAACTACCCGGAGGCCTGCGTAAGAGACATAGACGCAACCTACGACGAGCTAACCCTAACCCTAAGCAAGGAGGGTGTCTTAAAACAACTCGAAGAGCAAGATGATGAAAAATAGCGATACGGCATACTTAAACAGGGCGGTAAAGACATCTATAGGTCCTCAGCATACTAAACAGATTTTTGCGTTTTTCACAAAAATTATGCATAGTAATACAGTAAATGTGCGTTTTTCGTAATTTTTTATACCAGCCAGTCTCCAGCACCATCGTGTTGATGAGTGATTTCTTAGCATGGTTCCTTGCCTTCGCCCTGCTGGTCTCGGCACCTGCCTTGGTAGCATATAGTATTGAGTCTCATGATGTCCAGGGGGTTCTGTTGAGAATTAGTTTGAGGGATGAGGATGGTAATGCGGTCTCCTTCGCTAAGGTGAGGGTTGACATGCTTACAAGCGACGGCCCTATTACTGTTGCCCAAGGTATAGCGGATAAGTATGGCGTGTTTAACGTGGTTCTGGATATTCCGAGGAGGTTTGTCGGACAAGCGTATGACCCGTCTTCAGGAAGGTTCGTGGATGTCTTCGCCTCGGTTAACCTCAGGGTGATAGCCTCCAAGGATGGCATGTTCTCAAAGCTCTACTTCCCGGTGGACCCGACCAACTTAGCCCACCCATTAGACACCGTATCCAAGACCCTGGTTCTCCGAAGGATTGCTTCATCAAGTAGTGTAGGATTGGCTTCATGCAATCTACCCTCACCGGTCCCATACCAGCAGGCAACTTGGAAATACACTGAGGTCCTGAGATTCTATATCGTCTCCTACATAAAGGCGAAATACGACTACCCAATAGGTGCAAAGATAAGGGTCCAGGTGAAGTATAGGTTCTGGAGCACATACTATAATCTCTGCTCCTCAAACTGGATGAACGGAGGCTATACGGAGATAACCCTCGATAGAAGCTTAAGCTCCTCGTATTTCTCCGGGATGAAGAGGGTTAAGCTGAGATTCGAGTTCAAGTATATCTTTGACAGGTATGTCAGCGGAGGCCCGGGGATAGACCTGGAGGAGGACGTCTACGCAGTTGACACCAACAATGACCCGAGGGGAGTGAGGAGGAGTGTAACCCTATGGGATGGAAGGGGGGTGAGAGGGGCAAACTACTATGACACCCCTCCAGGAGACACTACCGGGATTCCTGTATCAGGCGGATACTTCTACACATTCAGGGTAACGGTGTCCTTCGGCTATCCACTCGGAGTATCCGTGAACCTAGGAGTTGACAAGAACCCATCCCCGCAAGCCGCATTAAAGATAGTTAACACACACTCATCAAGAACCGCCAGAACCTACGATGGCGACAGAAACTATCTAATCTCCTACACCACACTCCTATAGCCCAAATATATATAGTGGCTAGTGTTGTAGCCTGGCTTGGAGGCTCATGCCTGTTAAGGGTCGTATTATCTGGGTTGCTGGGCCCGCTGTTAGGGCTGAGGGTATGATGGGTGCGAGGATGTATGAGACCGTGTATGTGGGCGAGGAGAGGCTGATAGGTGAGATAATCAAGCTCACGGGAGACGTGGCCTTCATCCAGGTCTACGAGAACACCAGCGGCCTCAAGCCAGGCGAGCCGGTCTACGGGACAGGCCAGCCCCTCTCCGTAACCCTCGGCCCAGGCCTAATCGGAAGCATCTACGACGGCGTTCAGAGACCCTTGACCGAGATAGCCAAGTCATGGGGACCATTCATTAGGAGGGGCGCCCACGTCCCACCCCTACCACCGGACAAGAAATGGCACTTCAAGCCCCTCGCAAAGAAGGGTGAGAGGGTCGGGCCGGGAGACGTAATCGGCGCAGTCCAGGAAACACCGCTAATCGAGTGTAGGATAATGGTTCCGCCTGACAGTAGGGGCGGCGAGATTGTCGAGATAGTTGATGAGGGAGACTACACCATAGAGGAGACCATAGCCGTGCTAAGGAAGAACGGGGACGAGGAACCCCTAAAGATGTATCACCGATGGCCCGTCAGGAGGCCCAGACCCTTCAAGAATAGGCTCAACCCCGAGACACCCCTAATCACAGGCCAAAGAGTCCTCGACACCCTCTTCCCCATGGCAAAAGGAGGGACAGGATGCCTACCAGGGGCGTTTGGGACCGGAAAGACTGTTCTCCTCCATCAGCTTGCGAGGTGGAGTGATGCGAGGGTCATCTTCCATATTGGGTGTGGTGAGAGGGGGAATGAGGAGTCGGAGGTCTTAACGAAGTTCCCCGAGCTTAAGGACCCGTATTCGGGTAGACCACTCATGGAGCGGACAGTCCTGATAGCTAACACGAGCAACATGCCTGTGGCTGCGAGGGAGGCAAGCGTCTACACGGGAATCACCATGGCCGAGTTCTACAGGGACATGGGATACGACGTCCTCCTAGTGGCGGACTCGACGAGCAGGTGGGCTGAGGCCGTCAGGGAGATAAGCGGCAGGCTCGAGGAGCTTCCAGCCGAGGAGGGATACCCAAGCTACCTTAGCTCGAGGCTCGCGGAGTTCTATGAACGTGCAGGCAGGGTGAATACTCTTGGAAACCCTGAGAGGGTAGGCTCCGTAACAATTGTTGGAGCTGTCTCGCCTCCAGGCGGGGACTTCACCGAGCCTGTTACGACCCATACGCTTAGATTCGTGAGGGTCTTCTGGGGGCTTGACCCGAACCTCGCATACTCCAGACACTACCCAGCAATCAACTGGATACAATCCTACAGTGCCTACGTGGATGAGGTTGCTAGGTGGTGGGAAGCTGAGGTCGATAAGGAGTGGAGTCAGCTTAGGCACGAGCTTTACCAGATACTGAGGAGGGAGGACGAACTCCTCGAGATAGTCAGGCTCCTGGGACCCGAGGCCCTGCCAGACGACGAGAAGCTAATCCTAGACGTGGCCCGAATGATACGTGAGGGATTCCTCCAGCAGTCCGCATACGACGAGGTGGATACCTTCTGCTCACCCCAGAAGCAGATACGGATGCTGAGACTATATGTCAAGTTCTATAGGATGGCCCGCTCAGCCCTAGAGCGTGGAGTCCCCCTAAAAGAGATACGTGCCATGAAGGTAATCTCCGAGATAATCCGCTCCAAGTCTACCATACCCAACGACCAGCTGGAGAGATTCGGCGAGTTGGAGAAGAGAGTGGAGGAAGAGTTCGGCCAGATAGCGGTGAAGACCTCGGCATGACCCAGATGTTAATCTACCTGGTAACCTACCCCGCAGACAAGGGCCCGGAGAAGTTTGCGAGGAGCCTTGTGGAGAGGAGGCTCGTAGCCTGCATAAACCTCGTCAAGGTCTCGTCCAAGTATTGGTGGGAGGGTAGGGTCCAAGACGACGAGGAATACCTCCTCATAATCAAGACAAGCGTGGAGAAGGCTAAACAACTCGAGGAAGCCATAAGCAGAGAGCATCCATACCAGGTCCCTGAGATAATCTCCCTCAGACCCGACTCTGTGAGTAAGCCCTACCTAGAGTGGCTCATCAAAGAACTAAGCACCTAAACAGCCCTCCGGGAACCCTGCCTACAATCGACTCTCAGATAAGCTCCAGCATAGGTCTTGGAGGATAAATAGGCCGAGCTACAGGCCTTATAGACACCATTTTTATGAATACCTTAAAATTTGAGGAGTCTTCTCTCTCAGCAGCATGCCGGGTTCTTCGGGTGTGGAGTACTCTACTGTCAGGGAGATACGCGGCCCGCTCATAATTGTGGATAATGTTAGCGGTGTGTCTTATGATGAGTTGGTTGAGGTTGAGACGGGTGCGGGTGAGAGGAGGACGGGGAGGGTAATCGAGGTCGGCGAGGGCAAGGCGGTTGTCCAAGTCTTTGAGGGAACCCAGGGCCTCTCAATAAGCGAGACCAGGGCCAGGTTTCTAGGCCGCACCATGGAGCTAGGTGTCTCCGAGGACCTTCTCGGCAGGGTCTTAGACGGGCTTGGGAGACCTATTGATGGGTTGCCCGAGCCTGTGGCAGAAGAGTATAGGGACGTGAACGGCGAGCCCATCAACCCTAATGAGCGTGAGTATCCAAGCGACTTCATCCAGACAGGTGTCTCGGCCATAGATGGTATGAACAGCCTCGTGAGGGGCCAGAAGCTCCCAATCTTCAGCGGAGCAGGACTACCACACAACATGCTGGCTGCCCAGATAGCCAGGCAGGCCACGGTTCCCGGGAAGGAGGAGGAGTTCGCCGTAATCTTCGCAGCCATAGGGGTCCAGAACGATGAGGCCAGGTTCTTCAGGAGGAGCCTAGAGGAGACAGGAGCGATAACCCGCAGCACCCTCTTCCTCAACCTGGCCGACGACCCAGCCATCGAGAGACTCATCACACCCAGGGCAGCCCTAACCCTAGCAGAATACCTAGCATTCGAGAAAGACTACCACGTCCTCGTAATCCTAACAGACATGACCAACTACTGCTTCTCAGGTGATACGGAGATACTAACGGAGGACGGCAGCCCGATACCCATAAGGGAATACGTGTTATCCCAGCTCTCCGACGGAGGCAAACTACCCGGTAAAATACTCTCATGGCAAGGGGGGTCAATTAAGGCCTCACAGGCCGCTCTAGCGGAAATCATCAAACCAAGGGATAAGAGGGTGATTTATCTTAGGACGAGGAGCGGCGCGGAGCTAAAGGTAACGCCTGACCACAAGCTTTTGGTGGATGCTGAGGATGGGCCTAAGATGATGGAAGCTTCGAGGATAAAGGTCGGTGATAGACTCTTCTCGTTAAAGAAGATTGACATTAAGCAGCATTGGGAACCTAGCCTACTTAAGCTTCTCCTAATTAGTGGAGATGACGATATATATATCCACTTCAAGTCCGGATACATATCATCGCTTCTCACATCGCATTATGGAAGCGTGAAGAAAGCCGCAGAAGCAATCGGGCTAAAATATTCTAGGGTAACAGACTCGCATAAGAAAAGATGCTATACTATCGATGAGGTAGCTCGTATCTCTGTCAAATTAAATGTACCTTTGAGGGAGCTCTCCAGCCGAGTTGATAAAGTTAGTTGTGGGAAGAAGGGTTCAATAAGATTCGGTTGGAACGTGGTTAACTGCGGGCTGATGAGGCTTGCAGGAATGATTGCGGCTGACGGAACCGTTGTAATTGACCCGCGTAAGAATTACTATTACTTTGCTATTTACTCGTCTAACCGCGAAGTTATGGAGAGATATGAGCGGCTTATCCGGGAGTTGTTCCCCGGTGTAAACATCTTAAATGTCGAGACAAAAAGAGGTATCTATCACCTCCGGGTTAACAGTAAGCCGGCTGCCCTGATACTGAAATCACTCGGGCTCACCAGCGACCTCACCCCATTGATAAGGATGTCGGAAGACCTGATAAGGGAGTTCCTGGTCGGCTACTTTGATGGAGATGGGTCGATTCGCGGAAGCAGGGCCGTATTCACATCTGGGTCTAAATCGAGGGCTAAGAGGATTCAGCTCCTCTTAAAGAGGCTTGGAATCCCATCCACACTAATTAGCAGGAGAACGGGCTTTAAGAGAAACACGGTTTATGACGTAATTATATGGGGGCGGAAGTATCTCAATGAGCTCTTCAAGGAATCTAAACCCCATCATCCTGAGAAACGGAGGAAGGTGGATGAGGTTCTGAGCAAAGAAGTAAGTGTTAGGGAGACTAGGTTTGATGAAGCACCCGCCTACCTCTCCACCCTCCTAAAGAAGATGGGGACCCGCTATGGCATCAAGCGGCCTGATCCAAGGGCTTCTACCACCCTGTCCACCATCGAGAATGGGGGACTTAGAATCTCCAAGGGGAAGGCAGCTGAGATTGTGTCAAGGCTGAGGGAAATTATGGGTGACGTAGAAGAGGTGGAGAAGCTTAAGTCGATCATAGAGGGAAACTACGTCTTGGAC
>CAZHEC010000062.1:0-6554 GCA_964531465.1 uncultured Nitrososphaeria archaeon
CAGGGCTTGCCCTAGGACTCGGGCTAATCACTCTGATGAGCCTGCTATTCTTCCAGCCTAGTGTCCAGCTTTATCAGGAGACCCAACTGAACGTCCTGCGACTTCTCATGGCGGCCTACACGCCCCTTCTCACACCCCTATCGAGTATCCTGGGCGCTGGAACCTTGGGCGGAGACCTTAGCTACGGGGTTATCCCACTAGCCATCTGGTTGGTCTCAGCTTTCTCGGTGGGATTACTCTTGGGGGATGTAGGGAAGAGCGCCAAAACCATGTTCGCCTCAGCCTCCCTAGTCATCCTGCTATGGATCGCCTCCGCATTCCTTGCAGCACCAAGCTGGGTGGATAAGAACCTCTGGCTCCGGAGCCTGGACGCCATGACCTCGGACCTCCTCATCAACCGGCCCCTAGACCTCTTCTCAACCCTGGTAATCCCACCATCGGCGGCAGCATTAGCCGCAGCCCTGACCCAGGTGAGGATAAGGAGGGGTGAGGTTGGGGAGCAGGAGGACTATCTAATCTATCCCGAATATTAAGGAAAAATAATGTTTGGAGTTTGTCCTGGATTCTGGGGAATCCTAGATTGTGGGCGAGACCTCTTCCTCGGCAGGGGCGGGTGCAACTTCTGGAGCGGGCTTGGCCTTAGCCTTGGCCTTCCTAGCCCGTGCCTTGGTCTTCCTCTTCTTAGTAGCTTTCTTCCTTGCTGCCTTCTTCTTCCTTGTAGTCTTCTTCTTAGCAGCCTTCTTCCTTGTCGTCTTCCTCTTGGTAGTCTTCCTCTTAGTTGCCTTCTTCTTCGCCGTCTTCCTCTTGGTGGTCTTCTTACGTGCCATGCACTTCATCACCAGCACTTTTAAGCTACGTTTAGTTGTATAAAAATTTTCGGGTAAAATTACACATCAAGGTTTCTGACATCTTTTGGTCTAGGGAAAGGCAATAATAGTTGCAACATGTTTCATCACTGTTGGTGGTGATGTGGTGAGCCTTGTAGATATCTCGGAGTTTAGGCGTCTTGACATTAGAATCGGGAGGATTATCTCGGCCGAGAGGATTGAGGGGACGGATAGGCTAATCAGGTTCGTGGTCGACTTCGGCGGTGTGAGGAAGCAGGCTGTCGCAGGCCTTGGCCATATCTATGAGCCCGAATACTTCGTGGGCAAGCAGTATGCCTTCCTCTTCAACCTGAAGCCCAAGAAGCTGAGGGGCGTGGTCTCGGAGTGCATGATCTTGGCCGCCGCTCCCAGTGATGAGGAGGTCTCCCCACTCAAGCCGGAGAAGGAGGTCCCGGATGGCTGCCCGGTGATGTAAATACAAATTTAAGGGCATGCCCCTATCCTTTCATCGGGGTAGCCAGGGGTCTTGATGAAGAGGATCTTCGTCGAGGATGCCTTCGGCATGGATGAGGGCTCTGAGGTAGAGCTGCTAGGATGGGTTAGGTCCAAGAGGGTTCATGGTAGGTTGGTCTTCATAGACTTGAGGGACTCCACGGGCGTTCTACAGGTGGCTGTGAAGAAGGAGGCCGTGGACGAGGAGGACTTCAAGAAGGCTAGGGAGATTGGGAGGGAGGCTGCAGTCAAGGTTAGGGGCGTGCTGAGACGGGACCCTAGGGCACCTGGAGGTCTCGAGCTACAGTGTAGGGGCATCGAGGTCATAGGCGACGCCCTAGACGAGTTCCCGATAAGGAAAGGTGTGGGGGTCAGGTTCCTCTTCGACCACAGGCACTTACACCTCCGCAGCCCAAAGGTAACGGCCATAATGAGGGTTAGGGCTAGGCTTGTGGAGGCGGCTAGGAGATGGCTTAGGGAGCAGGGCTTCACGGAGATACATTGCCCGACATTCATAACTGCTGCGGTTGAAGGTGGAGCAACCCTATTCAAGCTAGACTATTTCGGGAAGACCGCATACCTTACCCAGAGCGTCCAGTTCTACCAGGAGGCTGCAATCTACAGCCTTGAGAAGGTGTATAGCCTCCAGCCCAGCTTTAGGGCCGAGATGAGCAGGACGAGGAGACATCTAACAGAGTTCTGGCACCTAGAGGCCGAGATGGCGTATGCGGAGTTGGAGGACCTAATGGAGGTTGTTGAGAACCTGATCTATGCAATGGTTAAGGGAGTTCATGAAGGATGCCGGAGGGAGCTTAAAGTCCTCGGAGTGGAGCTAGACCCCTCCATGGCCGAGCCTCCATACCCCAGGATAAAGTATGCGGAAGCCCTTGAGATACTGAGCAATAAGGGTGTGGAGATTAGCTGGGGCGACGACTTTGGAGCGGATGAGGAGCGCGTATTATCCAAGGAGTTCGAGAAACCCTTCTTCGTAACCCATTATCCCAAGGAGGCCAAGGCATTCTATCATATGCTTGACCCTGAGGACCCCTCGGTCTGCCGGAACACGGACCTGCTGGCCCCAGGCGGGTATGGAGAGATTGTGGGCGGTGGCCAGAGGATACATGACTATCATCAGCTCTTAAAACGTATAGAGGAGGAGGGCCTCAATCCCAAGGACTATGAATGGTATCTGGATTTGAGGAAGTATGGCTCGGTTCCTCACAGCGGCTTCGGTCTGGGCATAGAGAGGGCGATATGGTGGCTTCTCAAGTTACCTCATATAAGGCATGCCGCCCTATTCCCACGGACACCTGCGAGACTTTATCCATGACCTATCAACCCGCAGAGGATACATGGCTCCTACTAGACTATGTGAAGGGGCTAGGGAGGTGGCGGAGGGGCGTGGAGGTAGGCTCAGGCACAGGCGTGGTCTCCGAGGAGTTATCACATCATCTAGATGAGAGCATAGCCGTGGACTTAGACTGGAGTTCAACCGAGGCCACCAAGAAGAGGCTTAAGGAGTCTGAAAACTGGAGCAGGTGCCACGTGGTCTGCTCCGACGGCCTCTCAGCCTTCAGGGACGGTGTCTTCGACCTGGTTATCTCCAATCCACCTTATCTCGAGCCTGAGGGTCTTGGAGACCGGGCAATTGAGGGTGGGGGAGGATTTGTCTGGAGGCTCTTTCAGGAAGCCTCGAGAAGGCTTAGGAGAGGGGGTGTAATGATAGTTGTGGCATCCTCCTTGACCAAGTCCCTCGGCAGGATACTCTCTGATGCTAGCAAGCTAGGCTTCAAGGTAAGTGTGGCGGCCAGGAAGAGGCTCTTCTTCGAGGAGCTTATGCTCATCCATGCAGAGCTTAGGTGAGGACTTCAAGGGTTTTTATTTGCGTTGGGTGGGCATGGAGGGGAGGTGCGGCGGGGAGGGTGGGTGAGGAGGTCACCCTCAAGAGGGAGGTCGGGTGGTTCGGCTCCTTCTCACTAGGATACGCTGACGTGGGAGCCGACATCTTCATAGCCCTAGGCCTCATAGCTGCCTACGCCGCAGGAGTTACCCCCATAGTCTTCCTAATAGTCTCGGTCATCTACGTTACCATCGGGCTGGCCTATGCGGAGCTAGCTCCCTCCTACCCTTATGCCGGCGGAGTCCACGTCTATGCCTTGAAGGGTTTCAACGACCTGGCCGGCTTCATAGCAGGATGGGCCCTCCTCATGAGCTATACTCTCTGCATAACCCTCTTCGCCTTGGCTGCGGCAGGATACCTTCTCTACCTGGTTCCCTGGCTGGGTATCATAGGCTCATTAACTGGGCTCCCAACCCTCGGGCTTCTCTCAGCAATCCTAATCGCAGGCCTCATCATAGTCAATTACATCGGGATAAGATACTCCGTTGGAGCCTTGGTAGCCCTAGTCATCGTGGGACTAATTATCCAGGGGGTGGTCCTCCTCCTCGGATACTCCCTGAGCTTTGACATGGGGCTCTTTCTAGAGCAGTTGGGCGAGGTTGGAGCCCCTGACCCTATGAGGGAGGTGGGGTATCTTCCAGGCATACCCCTGAATGAGCAGAACCTTCTCTATGCACTCACCCTGGCGATGGCGTCATTCATAGGCATAGAGTCCATAGCCCAGGCGGCGGAGGAGACCCGGAGACCTGCTAGGTGGATTCCCAGGGCGGCCAAACTCTCGGTCCTAGCCGTGGTTCTCTCGGTCATGGGGTTCTCTATACTCGCCTTAGGAGTGATGGGCTGGGAAGAGCTTGCCGCCAATATCGAGAACCCTATCGCCAGCCTTGTGAGCAGGTTCCCTCTCGTAGGTGGAGCCTTAACACCTGTGGTGGCCGCTGCGGGCTTCGTTCTCTGCTACGCCTCCTCCAACACGGGTGTCATAGGTGTCTCGAGGCTGGTGGCATCCATGGGCAGATTTAGGCTCCTGCCCTCATGGTTCTATAAAATCCACCCACTCTTCAGGACGCCTACAAGAGCAATAGTGGTCTTTGGGGTCATAGGACTCCTCATAGCCTTTCCAGGAGACATACCCATGGTCGCCGAACTCTACAACTATGGAGCCCTCATCAGCTACCAAGTCCTCATGCTAAGCCTAATCAGGTTGAGGAATCTGGAGAGAGACATCTATAGACCCTGGGTAATGCCAGGAACCATTAGGATAGGCAGGGGATTAGAGGTCCCCCTCCTTGGAGCCGTAGGGCTAGCTGGAACTATGACACTATTCGCCCTAACCCTCCTGCTCCATCCAAGTGGACGGGTGTTCGGAACCCTATGGATGATACTCGGGGTAATCCTCTACATCCTCTACAGGAGAAGGATAGGCCTCCCACCCAACGCCGCCCTAATGAGAGACGAGGTAGCCGCAATCTCACACATATACGACGTCGGGCTCCTGGTCCGGCCCATCGATGATGAGAGGACCATCGTGGGCTCTGTTCTCAGGGCGCTTGACCGCAGGTTCAGGATAACCCTGCTGAGCATCATAGAGCCTAGGAAGCTTGCCTTGGACCCCGCAACCGCTAAGGGTAGCATAGAGTTGGAGAGGCTTAGCTCGGAGACCCTCAGGGACCTGGAGAGGATTGCCCAGATGCTTAGGAGGAGGGGGTACCAGGTCGATGCCCGGGTCTATGTGGGGGACCTAGAGAAGGTTGTGGAGGCCCAGCTAGAGAAGGGTAGGCTCGACTTCATAGCGGTGATACGTAGGTTCACGGGGAAGGCCAGGGTCGAGAGGGCTGGGGAGGACGGGCTGCTCAAGATTATATCCAAGTATCCTGGAAGGGTTATGGTGCTGAGGAGGGTGAGTTAGTTGGCTAAAGAGGTCCTCGCAATACTCAACATATTCGTGGACTCGTCCAGACTCGAGGACGTGGCCAAGAAGGTGAGCGAGATGGAGGAAACGGTAGACGTATATGAGGTTACGGGCGAGTTCGACGTGGTGGCCGTGGTTAAGGCAAGCGACGTAACCGAGTTTAGGAGGCTCCTAAAGGACAAGATACTCAAGATTGAGGGTGTGAAGAGCACGGTTACCTCCATGGTTCTCTATACTCATAAGCGGGATGGGAGGCTGGTTGGAGAGTAGCGGAGAGCCTCTCCACAGGATACTTGTTGCAGTAAAGGATGAGATTAACCGTGAGGCATTCATCCAGGCCCTCCACCCCCTTAGGGGCCAAGTCAAGATAATATTCTACCACGTAGTTCAAGTGCCCTTTACTTCCGCCCTTTATGAGGAGGTGGTGAGGCCCATGGTTGAGGAGGCTGAGGCGAGGCTTAGGCCGCTGGTCGAGTGGGCTGAGGAGCAAGGATTCGAGGCCGAGGCGAGGGTAGTGGTCTCAAGAGATATATCTGAGTCGATTAGGGAGGAGGCTGAGAAGCCTGGATATTTTATGGTGGTTATCCAGAGGGATGTCGGAGGCCTTAGACTTAGGCCATCCTTATCCGCCAAGATAATCCAGTCACTTAGGGTTCCTGTCCTGGTTCTTCCGCCTGGGTGAAAGAAAGAGGAGGAGATTAGAATTCTTCCTCCTCTTCTTCCCATTCCTCCTCATCAAAGTCTTCCTCAAACTCCTCCCACTCCTCTTCCTCCTCTTCCATGAACAGGACTCCAGGCTTCATATCCCAGAACCCCCTTTACCAGAACCGTGTTTTAAACGTTTAGCCCCTCAGGGACCCTATGGCTCATCATAGCTCAGGGTGAGCTTAGGGGTCTTCATCGGGCATCTGTAGGAATGTTGCCCTTGACTTTTTACCGTTTCCCTAGGAGCTTGCTTGGGGAGAAGTTGGGTGGAACCCCCACCCTATGGTGCCTTACTTGGAAGTATGATGCCTCAAGGTATTCTATCAGTCCTTTGAGCCTGCCTAGGGGCGCTATTGGATGGCCCTCCACCATCATCTTGCTGGGCTGATAGAGGGTCAAGACTACAGGTATCAGGTATACCTCTACCTGGCCAGCAGATCCTATGAGGCTTCCCAGGATTCTGAGCCTCTTCTCCTGTGCCTCGACCATCACCCGCTCTTCGGAGGGGCTGGGAGGCTTTCCCCAGTGTTTACAGTCTATGATGAGTAGTAGAGGGTGCCTGTAAGCGAGTAGGTCTATCTGACATCTCTCTCCCATATATGCAAGCTTAACATCGCCCACAACCTCGAAGCCCATTCTCTCGAAGAGCCTTGACGCCATCTCCTCAAACTCCCTCCAATCCAAGTATCTTGCAACCCTCTCAGGGTCAACTCCTATCTCC
>CAZHEC010000063.1:0-5939 GCA_964531465.1 uncultured Nitrososphaeria archaeon
AGAGGGCTAGGGCGAGTGCTAGGCCGATGCCCGCGCCAGCTAGGGTTGCCGCGGTCTCCCTGAGCATAAATGGTGTCAGGAAGAGGACTGTCTCAAGCCCCTCCCTGAATACTATAACAAAGGAGAGAGCAGATATACTGAGGATGGCGCGCCTACTCAGGACCACCATCCCGCCGCCCTCGTCAGCCTCTATAGCTTTAGCCACCCTTCTCTCGATCTCGGCCTTAATCTCCCTACCCTTGGTAGCCATCCAGAGAACCATGGATGAGAGAACCACCACGGCCAGCCACGCGGCCACGCCCTCGAATAGGAGCTTCAAAACCCTGGGAAGCACGCCGTAAAAGAACCATACGCTTAGGCCGAGGACTACGCTCAGCCCCAGGGAGAGATAAACCCCATGCATGACATAGCGGGAGAGATATCTCCTACCTGTTCTTGAGAGGTATGCGAGGATTATAGAGGTTATGAGAGCGGCCTCAAGTCCCTCCCTCCATGTTATCAGGGCTTGGCCGAGAACCACGACTACAACACCGTTATGATGAACTTGCTCCAACCTTTATTTAAATTCACCCTGTAAAACCATAACCTTGACTCTGTAAACTTCCCCCTACACTCAACTCTCCCTCCACATAGCCCTCTTGGAGGCAAGGACTATGAGAGCGATGCTCCAGGCAACAAGAACAGCTAGGCTCATCAGCTGCTCACTTAACGTGAGGGTAGTTATTCCTGCGGCGTTCTTCGCTAGGAGTGCTGCATGAGTGGTGGGGACTAAGAGGGCTACGGGTCTAGCCCAGGTGGGAAGCAAGTCTATGGAGTAGTAAACCGGGGGTATCATGGATATTAGGATGGAGAGGAGGCCGCTTAGAGCCCATATATGCCTGAGGTCGGTTATCCTTGTGGCTAGGTAGAAGCCTGTGGAGAGGGCGAACACCCATGTCAGCATGAGTGAGAGGAGGAGTATGGGGATAGCCTGCGGTGAGAGAAGCCCCCGCATAGCAGCCAGCCCAAGAAATAAGACCACTGCAGGAGAGCTGTAAGCCAGCTCCGAGAAGGCTATCCCGAACATATAATCCACGGGGCTTATAGGCGAGGCCACCGCCATGTCCTGAAACTTCAACTCAACCCTATACCAGACTATATCGCTCTGGAGGGCGAGTCCCGCAGACACCATTATAGTTATCAGCCCGCCTACAATAGCCTCTGAGATTGCTTCCTCTGGTGCATAGAGGCTTATGAAGAAGATTATGGTTAGGGGGATGGAGAGTTGGACGACTAGCCAGAGTGGGCTTCTCTTAATGGGTATCAGCCCATTAATCATTATGAGGGCGCATATAGTTCTCAGCCTTCTTGAAATCATATTAGCCGCCATCCTTCGCCATCACCTCCACGAATACGTCCTCAAGCGTTATGGGGCTGAAGGATACAGGTATCCCACGTGAGACCAGCTCATCGTGTATCTTCCTTGACTTTTCCCGATCTTCTATATAGATTACAGCATGCCTACCAACCCTTACAACTCTTCTAGAAAATTCCTCAAGCTTCTCGGCATACTCTATAGGGACCTCCGCCTTGAGTCGGTAAGGGAATCTCTGCTTAACGTCTTCAACGGTTCCCGATATTATTACTCTGCCATCATGTATTAGTGTGAACTCGTGGGAGAGTTTCTCAGCCTCCTCCATGTAGTGTGTTGTCATGAATATTGTCTGGCCTGAGGCTACTGCTTTCTCAACAACTTCCCAGACGAGTCTTCTGGAGAGTGGGTCGAGACCCGTGGTCGGCTCATCCAGGAATATTATATCGGCCTCCGTAGCCATGGCCATAGCGACTAAAACCTTTCTTCTCAGACCTCCCGAAAGCTTCAAGCAAATCCTATCCTCATAATCTTCTAGGTCAAGCTCCCTGATTATCCTGTAAGCCCTCCTATCAGCCTCTGATAGGGAGACACCCCTCATCCATAGAAAATACCTCACATGCTCCCGGACTGTTAGGAGATACATGGGTCTCGATTCCTGAGGGATGACGGCTATATGCTCCCTAACCTTATCCGCTTCAGAGATTATATCATATCCCATCACGGTTCCGGACCCGCTTGTTGGGAGAAGCTGGGTGGCCAGTATCCTCAGCAGGGTTGTCTTACCGGCCCCATTCCTTCCAAGAAGAGTGTATATCCTCCCGCTCCTCACCCTTAGAGAGACTCCATTAAGAGCCTTAACCCCCCTATCATAAATCTTCACAATATCTTCTGCGACGATAGCCTCCATGAAACTCCTAAAAAAGAATAAAAAATAATGAGCTAATTAAGATTTACCGGGAATCTCCTACCCGTGTTTATGGATATCTTTGAGATAGTTTGCGGCGCAGTGAACGCAGCAGAATACTAGTTTTGTTCCTTCAATTTCTCTCTCCACTCCGCCTGAGTATATCTGGCATCCGCAGTTGGCGCAGACGTTCAGTTTATGTTGGAGTGCTATTCCTATTATTGACTCGAGTCTCTGGGTTATGTGGTCTAGAAGCTTCTCACCCTTCTCTGTCAAGCTGTATATCTTCTTCCCCCTACTTCCCACGCCGTCAACCTTAAGGTATCCCTTCTCGAGTAGCTCGTTCAGAAGGGGGTAGAGGGTTCCAGGGCTCGGTTTTCTCCCAAGCCTTCTCTCAAGCTCCTTCATCAAATCATATCCATGCATGGGGCTCTCGTGGAGGATAAAAAGTATGAAGAGGCCTGTAAGGTTCTCGGGATACTCATGCCTTCTCACGCATTCTTGCCCCCGGCCTATACCTCTTGAGGAGAAGCGACCAGGATGTAACGGAGACTGAGCTTAGGGCCATCGCCGCACCTGCGTAGACTGGGTAGAGGTAGCCTGCCGAGGCCAGAGGTATGAGCATAACGTTGTATGCGAACGCCCACGCCAAGTTCTGCTTCACCTGCCTCATGGTTCTCTTGCTTATCTTTATCGCCGACACCACGTCCCTGGGGTCGTCTCTCATAAGTATTATGTCGCCTGCCTCAACTGCTATGTCGGTTCCCCCGCTTATAGCGAATCCTATATCTGCCTGGGTCAGGGCTGGAGCGTCATTCACCCCGTCGCCCACCATTCCGACGATTCTACCTTCTTTCTGTAGACGCTCTATCTCGGATGCCTTGTCCCATGGCATGACGTTGGCCAGGACCCTCCCTATCCCTAGTTCTCCTGCTATGGCTTTTGCTGTGGCCTCGTTGTCCCCCGTTATCATGGCTACCTCGATGCCCATCTCCTTAAGCTCCCTAATAGCTTGAGCAGCCCCTTCCTTAGGCCTGTCCATCAACGCCAGGACCCCTACAACCTTTCCATTAAGCGCTACAGCTATGACTGTCTTGCCCTCCCTCATCAGCCTACTAGCGGCTTCATAGACGTTATCATCAATGTATCCATGCTCTCTCATAAGACCTATGCTTCCAACCATAACCTCTACACCGTCAACGACCGCCCTTACACCCTTCCCCGGGATGGACACGAAGTCATCCGGATTCCTTAGAGTTATCTTCCTGGACTCTGCCTCCGCAACTATCGCCTTCGCTATTGGATGCTCACTCAATCTCTCCGCGGATGCAGCATAATAGAGTAGCTCGTTCTCCGAATCTGAGCCGCCATTTCTCAGAGGCGCAGTAATAAACTCTCTCCTTAGAACCAGAATATCCGTTACAGATGGTTTTCCAACCGTTAGGGTTCCAGTCTTGTCGAAGACCACGACGTTCATCTTATTCACTTTCTCAAATGCTTCAGGGTTCTTGACTAAGACACCGTATTCCGCTGCTTTCCCTGTTCCTATGCTTATTGCTATGGGTGTTGCGAGGCCGAGAGCGCAGGGACATGCGACCACAAGGACTGCAACGGAGTTTATCAAAGCTTTGGCTATACCTGCACCTAATACTCCATACCATGTCAGGAAGGTGGCCGCCGCTATTCCTATGACGATGAATGTGAAGATTCCCGCAACCTTGTCCACCATGCGTTGTATGGGGGGTTTCCTGCCCAGCGATTCCTCTACTAGCTTTATGACTTGGGAGAGGAATGTGTCCGCTCCTATACGCCTAGCCTCCACAATCAACGCGCCTTCAAGATTCACTGTCCCGCCTATCACCTCGTCCCCAGTCTTCTTATTGACCGGCATCGATTCTCCTGTTATCATTGACTCATCGACAGCCGAGTATCCCTCGACAACCACGCCGTCAACAGGAATCTTCTCACCAGGCCTTACGACAACCCGGTCTCCGACCTGAATCATGTCGACGGGTATCTCTATCTCTCTTCCATTCCTGATGACCCTGGCCCGACGTGGCTGGAGTTCAAGGAGTTTCCTAATCACATTTGACGCCTTTCCTTTCATCTTCTCTTCGAAGAACTTGCCCAGCAGCACGAAGGAGATTACCGCCGCCGAGGTATCGTAGTAGATTAGGTTCCATCTAGGTATGGGGAGGGTTGCCCATGCACTGAATATGTATGCTGCAGTGGTTCCTAGTGAGACTAGGGTATCCATGTTGGCGGTTCTCATCCTAGCGGCCCTGAATGCTCCTTGGTAGAATCTCCATCCCACGAATAACTGTATGAACCCCGTCAATAGTAGGAGCATGTATCCCGCTGTGGGTGTTCCTGCTAAGGGCATGAAGGGGAATATCTCTGGATAGCTGTAGAGGATTACTGGGACTGTTAGGACTAGGCCTAGCGCCGCAACCCGCTTAAGCTTTTTAGCTTCAGCCTCCTCCATCGACTCACCGAACTCTTCCTCCAGAACAGTAAATCCTAGAGATGAAACCTTCGAGCTAATCTCTTTGAGGGATATTAGTGCGGGATTATACTCCACATATATTGAGCCATCAACCATGTTTACCGAGACATTTCTAACTCCATCGATTCTCCGGAGATTTTTCTCCACACCTTCAGCGTCGCTAGAGTCTCTTAGACCTGAAACCTTCAGCCGGACCCTCTCATACACCACCTTGTATCCAGCATCCTCCACAGCCTTCTCGATATCGGCTAGGTCGAGGACAGATGGGTCATAGATTACGAGGGCCTTACCCGAGGCAAGGCTGACATTCACATCCCCTACCCCGGGAAGTCTCCTGATATTCTTCTCAATAGTTAAGGCACAGTTGGCGCAGTGCATGCCGCCTATTCTGAGGGCTAGGACCTTACCTCCCTCAATATGCCTAGACTCCATGTGGCCCTTCACCTCTCTGCCAGCTTCTCCCGAAATGTAGCTCTCGGGATTCTTCCTAAACGACTCGTAGCAGGACTTTGAACAGAAGTAATACCTTACCCCTCCATATTCGTGGCTATACTCCGCCTCTGACTCCTTTACCTCCATTCCACAGACTGGGTCTCGAACCATCGTTTCTCGATATATCGAAAATCGATATGTATTTAAGAATTACCCTGTAGCCTGCTTAGCCGTAGTCCGCTCCACAAGGGCTGTTATCCGCTTGTAAATGTCTAAGGCTTCCTCCGAGCTTTCAGCACCTTCTATAACTATTATCCCGGTTTTTAGGATGCTTATCTTACGGTCTCCGGGGAGTTTTATGGTGGTTCCTAGTCTTCCTCCTGCGATTATCGTTGAGGATGGGTCGAGGGTCTTCCAGTCGAGCTGGTCTATGGGTATGTCAAGCCGTCTACCTGGGTTAACTATGTAGGTTGCCTTACCCTCCCTCCCGCATATCTCCTCCACGTAAGGGTATTGCCGCTCCTCCCTCCTTCCAGCACCTACACCGCATACTGGGCATTCCTCCACCCTCATGACGTCCACCGTGCTTATTGAGAGGTTCTTGAGGTCGCTCATGAGCAGCTTGCCCTTGAGGTTGGGCTGACTTCCCACGAGTAGGCTCACAGCCTCATAGACCGCCACACCGCTCATGAACTGCAGTATGGCTGGGTGAACCCCCACCACGGCACATGTAGGGAGCTCAT
>CAZHEC010000063.1:5949-6545 GCA_964531465.1 uncultured Nitrososphaeria archaeon
GGGAAGATGCACTCGAGGCAGGCTGTCTCACCTGGGATTATGGTGGAGGCCATGCCATAAACCTGTATGGCTGAGGTGAAGACGTAGGGGACGCCTTCCTCCACACAGGCCCTGTTAATCGCCTTCCTCGCCGCTATGCTGTCAAGCCCATCCACCACTAGGTCAACCCCCTTAACCACCTCGCTTGCAGTTGACTCATCCACATAGAGCGGCATCGCCTCGAACTCCACATAGGGGTTGAGTTTGCTAAGCCTCTCCACGGCTATCTCAACCTTGGGGTATCCTACATCTCCTGGCCCATAGAGGTATTGGCGGTGAAGATTGGATTTCTCCACAACATCTCTGTCAATAAGCCTTAGATATCCAACCCCCATGGCTGTAAGTGTCATAGCTATGGGTGAGCCTAAGCCACCTAGGCCGACTATGGCAACCCTGGAGGACTTAAGCCTCTCCTGGCCCTCAAGCCCTATCTCGGTCAAGATAATCTGCCTAGAGTATCGCTCAATCTCGTCTGGACTTAGCTCCGCATCCATTCCACCCGTTACTGCCGGTAGAATAGTTACCTCGTCTCCTTCCTTGAGCCTTGCTTGGAGACC
>CAZHEC010000064.1:0-6507 GCA_964531465.1 uncultured Nitrososphaeria archaeon
CGGGACTGCAGCCGTAACTATGAAGTCCTTGAAGGCCTCCAGCTTGGGTAGGCCACACTCGGCTGTGAGCTTCTTCAGGTCTATCCTCCTGAGCTTCCTATCCATACGTATCCACCAATTATCCGTGAAGACGGGATAATAAGGGTTCCTTGAGAAAAATTATAGGGGATGGTCTTGGTGGAGGTCAAGCCTCTTTCTCGATTGGTGTGCCGACCATGTTGCCCCACTCGCTCCATGAGCCGTCGTAGACCCTTACCTTCGGGTATCCTAGAACCTCCTTGAGGACAAAGTATGTGAATGCGGCTCTCTCCCCAATCCTGCAATAGACTATCACGTCCTTATCGGGTGTAACACCCTTCTCCTCGTATAGCCTTCTTATCTCTTCAGGGCTTTTCAGGGTTCCGTCATCGTTAACGGCTTTGGCCCATGGTATATTCACTGCCCCGGGTATGTGGCCTCCTCTCTGAGCCTGCTCATTGGGGTACTCAGGTGGAGCGGTTATCTTGCCCGTGTATTCGTCTGGGCTCCTGACGTCGACTAGAACTACGTTGGGTGCCCGTAGGTTTCTCAGCACGTCGAGGAAGTTTGCCCTTACCGTTAGGTCTACCTCCCTGACTCTGTAGCTGGTTGGGGTTGGTTTCGGCGGCTCCTCCTTGGTCATGGGCTTGCCTAGATCTATCCATTTCTTTCTTCCGCCGTTGAGCAACTTTGCGTTCTCGTGGCCATATATCTGGAAGACCCAGTAGGCGAAGGCTGCGAACCAGTTGTTGTAGTCTCCGTAGAGTATCACGAGGTCATCGTTGCCTATCCCCAGCCTTGACATGAGCTTCTCGAAGCCCTCCCTGTCAATGATGTCCCTCTCCGGATACTTGTTCAGGTCCTTCTTCCAGTCCACTAGGAGGGCTCCTGGTATGTGGCCGACCTTGTATGCCGTGTCTGGGTCATAGTCCACCTCTAGGACCTTAACTTTCCCGAGGTTCTTCTCCAACCACTCGGGCTCAACCAAAGGTATCTCTCTTCCGGCCACTCCGCATCACCTTGGTTTTCTTCATAACGGCGTTATATTTATGCACTATCCAACCACACAATCAGGTAAGAGCTATATCTTGGGCTAAGGTTCTCCCGGGAAGATGGATGCTATCAGGGTTAGGGGGCTTGTTAAGAGGTATGGTGAGTTGGTTGCCCTGAATGGGCTGGACCTCGAGGTTAAGGAGGGTGAAGTCTATGCCCTGCTTGGGCCGAATGGCGCGGGCAAGACGACTCTTGTGGAGATCCTTGAGTGTCTTAGGCCCTTTGACTCTGGCGAGGCTTGGGTGCTCGGCTACAGGGTTGGGGAGCCTGGGGCATGTAGGAGGATTAAGGAGAGGATAGGCGTTCTGCCCCAGGATTTCTCGGCAATAGATAGGCTAACTGTGAGAGAGAACCTCAGGCTCTTCGCATCCCTATATGATGAGAGCCTCGACATCGATGAGCTAATATCTCTCCTCGGGCTGGAGGACAAAGCTGACAAGCAGTTCCACACACTTTCAGGCGGATTGAAGAGGAGGGTAGGCGTGGCCGTGGCCCTGGTGAACAACCCTGAACTCCTCTTCCTGGATGAACCAACTACGGGTCTAGACCCCAAGGCGAGGAGGGAGGTCTGGGAGGTGGTTGAGAAGCTACGTGAGATGGGTAAGACGGTTCTGCTGACCACTCACTACATGGAGGAGGCCGAGAGGTTGGCGGACAGAATCGGTATAATAGTCAAAGGAAGGATAATAGCTGAGGGGACTCCGAGGGAACTCATAGAGAGGTATGTAGGCAGGAAGATTGTGAAAGCATATGGGGAGGTTAGGGAGGCTGCCGAGAGAATCAAGGCGGCGGGAATTAGGGTTGATTTTAAGGATGATGAATTGGAGGCCGAGCCAACCTCGCCGCAGCAGCTCGCCGAGATAATAGAAATCTTGTCATCCCTAGGTGTTGCGAGGATTGAGGTTGAGTCAGGCAGCCTTGAGGATGTCTTCCTCCGTTTAACGAGTGCGAGGATTACCGAGGAGGGGGAGCTTGCTTGAGACGAGTATACACGCTTACCCTATCCCTGTGGAAGAACTGGATGAGGTCGAGGTCAGGGCTATTCTTCAGCTTTATATTCCCTATAATGCTGCTGCTAATCTTCGGCTCAGTCTTCGGGGGAGGACCAACACGCTATACCCTTTACGTCCAGAACCTCGACCTAGTTAATGGCGAACCCACAGAGCTCTCCCAAGTATTTCTAAATGTCTTGAACCAGACAGGGTTATTCGAGCTTCATCCAATCCCGCATGACGTTGACCCAATCTCATACTCGCTTGAGAAGGCTGGCAAGCTGCGGACACCTAGAATACTTGTGATTCATGAAGGGTTCCATGAAAAGGTAATCAACGGCTCCGTAGCCTCTAGGATGGACGTGATAATAGACACCATGAGGATATTCTTGGAGAGGTTCGGGGAGAATTTACCGGAGGATGCACGTGCCAACATCACCAGAAGCCTAAGTCAGGTTGAGGGATTTAGGAGGAGGCTTCCAGACACGCATGGTAGGATAAGCCTGATTGTGTGGGCTGGAGACCAGGCGGCTTCATTAATCGAGGGAATCATAAGGAACATAGTAGCCTCATTCAATATGAGGCTTATAGGCGCAGGCGAGGTTGTGGAGGTAAGTAATGAGGTGGTGGAGAAACGGCCTCTAAGACCCGTCGACTACTATCTCCCAGGCCTAATCTCCGCCTTCATAATGACAAATGGTGTGATAGGTCTCAGCTCGATTATCTCGGATTACAGGAGGAGGGGTGTGATTAAGCGATTCGCCACAACACCCCTAACCAGGTTTGAGTGGGTTACCTCAAACATAGTTCTCCAGGGATTGCTGGGTCTAATATTGACCGGATTCATGATGGCGGTGGCTTGGGCTGTCTTCGGCGTGATGGCCAACTTCGACCTACTCACACTCATCATAATCTTCGTGGGAGCCCTGATGTCCTCTGGGATAGGCATGGTCGTGGGCGGGGCCTTAAGGGACCCTGAGGCAGCTAGTGCTGCTGGAAACGCTATAGCCTTCCCACTGATGTTCCTCTCCGGAGCCTTCTGGCCTATAGACCTTATGCCTAGGTTCCTCCAGGATGTTGCCTCAATTCTTCCCCTGACCTATTTTGCCCAAGCACTTAGAGACTCCATGATACATCTGGACACGGCTTCAGCCCTCCTTAACCTCGGTGTAGTCGGCGGATTCGCCTCGGTCTTCATGGTCTTAGGTGTGTTGCTGACCAGGTGGAAGGAGCCTTAGCCAATCTTTCTCGAGGCAAGCTTCTCTAGGACGAGTGCGAGGGCCTGGGTTCCCTTCTCGCCAAATCCTTCAGCCTCCAAGCTCTTCAATAACTCGTAGACTATGCTGGCTCCGAGTAGAGGTAGGTCTAACTCCTCACCAATCTCACGGGCAATCCTCAAGTCCTTCCTAAAATGCGAGACCTTGAACCCAGGCTCAAAGTCCCTCTCAACAATCTTGGGACCTAAATTGGTTAGCTGCCAGCTCGAGGCGGCACCGCCGCTCAGCACCTCTATAACCTTTATAGGGTCTAGTCCACTTGACCTGGCCAGAAGCAGGGCCTCGCATGTACCTAGAAGTGCTCCGGATATAGCTACTTGGTTGCAGATCTTGGTGGCTTGACCAGACCCGTTCCCGCCCATGTAGGTTATCTTGCTTCCTAGGACGCTTAGGATGGGCTTGACTTTCTCGAAGACCTCCCTCCTACCCCCCACCATTATGGTTAGAGTTCCCTTCTCAGCTCCTATGGTCCCGCCTGAGACCGGTGCGTCAAGCATCTCCATCCCCAGGCCACGAAGCCTCTCGGCGAACTCCCTGGCCCTGATAGGCGATATGGTAGACATATCTACAACGATTAACCCCCTCTTACCCGACTCGGCCACACCTCTCTCCCCGAACAGCACCCTCTCTACATCAGGAGAGTCGGGGACCATCGTTATCAAGACATCCACCCGCTCCGCAACCTCCCTGGGAGACCAAGCCGGCTCGGCCCCCTCACCAGTCAGCTCCTCCACCGGACCACGGCTCCTATTATGGACGACTAGCCTATACCCCGCCCTGAGAAGCCTCCTAGCCATCCTCTTACCCATCAAGCCTAAACCTATGAACCCGACTATCATCGCCTACAGTTCTATTCCTTGAAGAAATAAATATTACTACTCCTAGTAACTAGATATGGTTGAAGTCAAGGTTACCCGGAATTACCAGATTACTATTCCAGCCGAGTATAGGGCTAGGCTTGAGATAAGGGTGGGGGATGTGCTGGTGGTTACTTATGATGAGTCTGAGGGGGTTCTTAAGATTAGGAGGAAGGTGGCGGAGCTTCCGAGGTTCAAGCTCGGGAAGAGGATAGATGCAGAGTATGTGGAGCGTGTGGTGGAGGAGGAGGTTCTTGGAGGCGGTGATTGACACAAGCGTCTACGTAGCATCCATGATAGAAGACGACGTAAACCACAGGGAGGCCAGGAGGCTCTTAGAGTCAATCGAGACCTGGATAACCCCTATAATGGTGGTTCATGAGCTTACCTGGTTCTTCCGTAGAGAAATCTATGCTCAGACCGCAAAAGCTGTGGAGTCCATAATACATCACGCTAGGAGCAGGGTGGTAAGCCACATCCTCGATGACGTAATCTACGGGCTGAGGGACCCCCGAAACTACAACGATAGGGTAATCCTCCATGTATCTAAGAGGCTGGAGACCCCCCTAGCAACCTTCGACAACAGCCTACGCAAGCTGGCCTTATCCGAGGGCGTCGAGGTTCTATGCGAGTGCTAACCCTTATTAGGTGACTGTCCAGATGCGTTGAAGAGATGAAGGTTCCCGAGGCTATCAATACTTACTGCCCCAGATGCCGTAGACATACGGAGCATAAGGTTACCTTGTATAAGAAGGGGAAGGACCGTGCCTTGGCTATTGGTGCGAGGAGGCATGAGAGGGAGCTTCATGGGTATGGTGGTCAGAAGTATCCTCTCCAACGCAGGAAGGCCAAGACCACCCAGAAGCAGACCCTAAAACTGACATGCAAGGAATGTGGCTACACCATACACAAGGAGGGAATACGGATTAGAAAGCTCGAGATAGCCAAGTAGATACCTCCATTATCTTGGTCTCAAGAATCTCAGCACCCTTCTCCAAGAATTTTTCATCCATGTTTAGTGGGGGTCTTAGAAGTAGGTTGTTTCCCATTCTCTCCACTATTAGCCCCACCCTGAAGCATTCATCCGCTATCTTCTTCGCTAAAACGTAGTCCGGGTTCTTTGTCTCTCTGTCCTCCACTATCTCTACGCCTATTAGGAGACCCTTTCCCCTAATCTCGCCCACGTTCTCACAGCCATCACATGCATCCTTAATCCTCCTCAACAGGTTCCTCCCCATCCTCTCCGACCTCTCAACCAAACCCTCATCCCTAATAACCCTCAGAGTCTCCAAGGCAGCCGCCAGAGATACAAGACAGCCACCCGAGGTCGAGTCAAATTGACCCGGCTCCAAGTCCATGAAGTCTCCACGCGCAGCTAGGACACCTAGGGGGAGGCCTGAGGAGAGCGGGGGTCCTAGAAGCACTGCGTCCACCTGCGTTCTCCAGAGCTCTATCGAGGTCCATCTACCCGTTCTTGCAGGTGAGCTATAGGTCTCGTCGGCTACCACGGGTATTCCAGCCTCTCTCACACTTTTAATGAATCGTTCCCAGAAGTTATCAGGTGGAACTATTACGCCTCCATGAATCTGTATAGGCTCAAAGACTATGCAGGAGACATCGCTGGGGTGGACTGCTCTCTCAAGAACCCATTTTGTCAGGTATTCGATGCATGCCTCTCCGCAGGTCTCCGAGTCATGGCCTATGGGGCATCTGTAGCAGTAGGGATAGGGGATATAGTGTATATTGAGCTTAGGCGTCCTCTTCTCCACGTCACTTCTATGTGATGATATTGATGCTGCTCCCTGGGTTGAGCCATGGAATCCTCCGAGAAACCCTATTACATGCTCTCTTAGTGTGTGGAGCCTGAACACCCTTAATGCCGCCTCAACCGCCTCCGAGCCACTATTAACGTAAAGAAACCTGACATCCCCCCCTATAGGAAGTATCTTGGATAACTCCTCACCCAACTCCACCGCCAAGGAGCTATAAGCGTTTCTGAGACTGAAATTGATTGTCGCGTCAAGCTGACGCTTGACAGCCTCGATAATCCTTGGATGGCTTCCGCCGAGGGTCAGCAATCCCCCGCCTGAGCTAAAGTCTATGAACCTGTTATCATTGACGTCTATTACTATTCCATCTCTTGCCTCTTTGATGACTATCGGATGAGAGCGGTTATAGGAGCGTGAGAGAAGTGTAATATCTTTGGAGATTATCTCTCCCGACTTGCCCGACCATGGGGGCGTCAATATCTTGGGCGCATCCATGATTCATGGATTTCGGAGCTAGGTCTTATCTTTACCTCTCAATCCT
>CAZHEC010000065.1:0-6451 GCA_964531465.1 uncultured Nitrososphaeria archaeon
CTCCTAGCAATCTCGGCAGCCTCCTCCAGTATCTTCTCTGCGTCTTTGTCCAGGCTTGGCCCGCCTTGGATTGGCTCTGGAACCCCTCCAACCTCCATGGAGAACTCCTCCAACACGTCCATAATCCTCCGTATCTCCTCGGAGATTGTGGGGGCCGCCCCCCTAACCTCTCCTCCAAGCATCTGGATTATCTCTCTAAGCGGGGCCACGGAGTCCCCCAACTCGTCTAGGTCCTTCAGGGTCCTCAGCCTGTGGATGAGGCTCTCCAGGGCTAACTTGCTCCTGAGGGCTCTCCTCGACATCCTCCTAACCTCGGATAGCTCGTTGGCGTATGCAGCGGCTCTCTCCCTGTCTCCTGAGGCTTGTGCGTCTACCACCAGCTTGAATAGACCCCTATCCCTGGCCTCTAGGTCTCTCACCCTGCTCTCAAGCCTCGACCTGACGACCTCGAGCCTGGCCGCAACCTCCTCTATCCTGCGTGGAAGCGGCTGGACAGGCCTAACCTTACCTCTCCTGAAAGGCCATCGCACAGCCTCCATGCGGAGAAGACAAGGAATAAAGATTCCATGTGGAGGGTCTTGGAGACATACATCTAGAGAATCTGTGGCGGGATACCGGCAGAATATGATGTTGGGAAGCCTATTTTCTTCCCGCCCTTATCCCCCAGCTCACAGCCCTCTCCGGAACTATCTTGATTATGGGCGTATCCTCAGGGTCTATCGGCCCCCAGGGCTCCCGCCTATAGTAGGGAAACTTCTCCGTGAGCAGTCTTGCGGCTTTATCGTATTCCTTACCGCCCCTAAGTATCTCCGCCCTACCCTGGATCATTATGCCTTTATTTCTCCCCCAGGGTTCACCATACTCATCCACTATAGCAGCGACCCTTGGATTCTTCTCGATGTTCCTGAGCTTCCTTGTTCCAAGGTCTGTCGCTATGTATAGGTATTGGCCGTCAAATGCATGGCAGAGCGGGACTACATGCGGGTAGCCGTCCTCCGATATTGTGGCGAGCCTCAAAACCCTGGCCTTATCTATGAACCTGGACTCATGAGGCTTAAACCTGTAAACCATGACAACGGAATCAACCAACGAGGTTAAAGGTTTTTACCGTCTAAAAGATCGGAAGAACCAGATGGGGAAGATAGTAGCATCATACGTTAGGCTTCCTGAGAGGCTGGTAAACAAGCTTAGGAAGTATGCTGAGGTTCATCTACCCTATCAGGAAGATGTTCGCCCCATACTAGAGAGGATAAACATAGTGATTGGATACAATGTTCCATGCGAGCATCTAGAAAATATGAGGAGTCTCGAGATGTTCCAGAGCTATGCCGCAGGAGTTGACGGACTACCATGGAGCTGCATTCCAAGCGGCGTAATTGTCTGTAGTAATGCTGGTGCAAACGCTGATGCTGTGGCCGAGCATGCATGGTCCCTCATACTCGCACTCGCAAAGAATCTCCACATCCATTTTGAGAGGACTAAGAGGGGTGAGTTTGCCCAGTCTCCGGGCTACCTCCTTCTCAGGGGGCGGACTCTAGGCGTTATCGGGCTTGGAAGCATAGGTGTTAAGGTTGCCGAGATTGGGAAAGCGTTTGGCATGAAGGTCTATGGAGTCTCGAGAAGCGGCATCCATAAGCCTCCATGCGACTTTGTAGGGGATCCCGAGAGCTTAGATAAGGTCTTGGAGGAAAGCGACGTAATAGTTTTGGCCGCTCCCTTAACAAAGGAGACTAGAGGCATGATTAACCTAAATAGGCTTAGGAGGCTGAAGCGGGATGCAATCCTGGTTAATGTGGGTAGGGCGGAGCTTGTAGATAGGGAAGACCTTCTAAGATATTTGGAGGAGAACCCAGAGTTCAGGTTCGCCTCGGATGTATGGTGGAACATTAAGGAAAGATTCAGGGAGGAGGCCGAGATTCTGAGGTATCCTAACGTTGTGGCAACGCCGTGGATTGCCGGAGGATTTGGGAACAGGGAAGTCTGGGAGAGCATGCTTGAGAGGGCCATTGATAATGTCATAGAATACATCTGCGGAGGGAAGCCTAGGAACGTGGTTAATAGGGAGGATTACATCTAGGATGACGCTCACCGAGGCCATAGCATACATATTTCCCGCATATGTGGCTAATGGCTCGCCTGTAGTGTTTGTTAGGATGCTTGGCGGAGGTCATCCACTAGACATGGGTGTAAGGGCATGGGATGGGAGGAGGATTCTGGGCGATGGCAAGACCTTCGAGGGACTAATCTCAGGAACCCTGTCAGGATTCATCGTCGGACTGATAATTTTCTCGCTAGGGAATACTGGTGGATTCAGGTCTCCCCTTGAGCCTCTTATCCTGAGCCTCGGGGCCATGTGCGGGGATATTCTCGGAGCATTCGTAAAGAGGAGGATGGGTATCGAGAGGGGCAGACCTGCACCCATACTGGACCAGCTGGGGTTCCTCATAACTGCCTTGGCATTTGCTTACATGGTCTATGGCCCACCTGTATGGCTCGACGGATACACTCTGGCAGCTATACTCCTAATAACTATCGTCCTCCACATATCAACTAATGTAGGTGCATATCTTCTAGGGCTTAAGGATAGACCCTACTAGCCCATGAATGCTCTGAGTAGTAGGAAGATTAGGAGGGATGCCATTATTAGGCCGTAGAAGACGTATAGCATCCTCCTAGCCTTCCTCTCACGCTCACGGGCCTCCTCAAACTTACTTCTACACTCATCGGAGCAGAACTCCTCTTTAGGCGGAATAGCCTTACCACATACACGGCAATGCCTATGGTCCACGAGCCTCGGCTTCATAGGCTTCCTAGAACTCAATGCACAATCTACACCTCTTCCCCTCCTATTATCTCTTGACCTAACACGGGATTTTGTAGCATATCTAAATTTAAAAACCTTGGAGTCTCGTGGATGCTTCGGTATGCCGAAGTGGCGTTGGAGTCTTAGTGGTAGGGGGAGGCCGCCGAAGGTCAGGCTCATAAGGTCTAGGGTGAGTAAGGTAGTCTTCGTCCCGACGAGTAAGGGAGACGTGGATGTTAGGGGTAAGCCGATAAGCATACGGCCTGACGAGTTCGAGGCCCTGAGACTCGTCTACCTCGAGGGATACACTCAGGAGGAGGCCGCAGAGTTGATGCGAATATCCCGGGGAACGGTCTGGAGGGCTCTAAATAATGGTAGGAGGAAGCTTGTCCAGGCCCTGATAGAGAAGAGACCTATAGTGGTGGAGCCTCCGCTCAAGTCTTAAACCTCTCCTCCCTCCATACATCTCCCCTCTCATGGTATCCCCTAGCCTCCCAGAATCCATCTACATAATGTTCCATGAACTCCATCTTGCAGAGCCATTTGACGCTCTTCCATCCATAGAGGCTTGGTATGATTGGCCTGGCGGGGAAGCCGTGTTCGTGGGGTATCGGCTCACCATTCATTCTCAACGCTATTATTGAGTCGTCCTTTAAGGCCTCCTCCAAGGGGACGGGGGCCGAGTATCCCTCCACGCTCCAAAACATTATCCATCGGGCCTTATCCGAGACACCGGCCAGCTCGGCCAAGTCCCTAATCCTCACACCCTCCCACTCCACACCCTCCACACTCCACCCAGTAACGCAATGGAAATCCCTCCTCAACCTTACGAGACGCATATCTAACAACTCCCTGTAACTCAGCTTGAGAGAGTTCCTCACAAGACCTGTTATCTCCAACCTCCATGAGTCAAGCTCGATGCTAGGAGTCCCTAAAGCTGCGTAGAGCGCCCATCTCTTGGCCTTAACCTGGCCTGGAGGGAGCATGGCTCCAAGCCAATGAGTATTCTATGCTTGGATATAAGGTCGCCTCTTCTCAAAGTCTCCGAGTAGTATATTAGCATGGATGAGGATTTATCGTGATGGTGTGAAGGGTTGTCTGGAGAGGTGATTACTCCAGGGGAGGGAGAGATATTTGATATAGAGTTGGAGGAGGAGCTGCTTGAGGCGAATAAGAGGCTGGCTGATGAAAACAGGAGAATACTTGACGAGCTTGGCGTCAAGGCGATAGACATCATGGGCTCTATAGGGTCTGGAAAAACCTCATTGATTGAGAGGCTGATAGAGCTTCATAAGAGAAGGGACAAGGTTGCGGTTCTATGCGGCGACCTAACAACCAGCATAGATATGGAAAGGATTAAGAGACATGGGGTAAAGGTAGTCCAGATAAACACAGGTAAGGAATGCCATCTAGATGCAAACCTGGTTGGCAAGGCCCTCAAAAGATTAGAGCTAAAAAACGTCGAGACCCTATTCATAGAAAATGTTGGAAACCTAATATGCCCGGCAGAGTTTCCCTTAGGTGCACATAAACGGGTAGTCGTGGTGAGTATAACGGAGGGGGCATACACCCCGCTAAAACATCCCTACATATTCATGGACGCAGATGTAGCGGTGGTGAACAAGATAGACTTGGGCCAAGCCATGGGCATAGACCCCGACGTGGTGGTTGAGAATGTGAGAAGGGTTGCGCCTGAGGTTAGGGTTATTAAGACTAGCTGTAAGACGGGTGAAGGAGTGAGGGATGTTGCGGAGGCGCTTGGCATAGGGTAGAAATAGGGCATGCATGAGTTCACTGTTGCCTCCATGATTGTTGAGAGGGTCAGGGTCGAGGCATCCAAACATGGGGCGAAAAAGGTTAGGAAGGTTGAAGTAAAGCTCGGCGAGCTAACCCTGGTAAATCCCGAGCAGCTTAAATTCAATTACGAGGTGTTAAGCCAGGACCCACTCTTAAAGGGTTCAGAACTCATAGTGAAGGTGGTGAGTGGTGAAGTGTCATGCAGGGAGTGTGGATTCCATGGGAAACCGAGGTATCGGGACGACCCATCACTCCACCTCTTCCCAATGTTCTCATGCCCAATCTGCGAGTCACCGGTAGAGGTAGTTAAGGGAAGGGAGATAGTTATAAGCCGAATAACCCTAGAGTTCTAGGGAAGAATTATTAGATATTATTGGGTAAATTTTGGTGGAGATGTGTTACGCTGTTCCAGCCAGGGTTGTAAGGGTGGAGGGCGACATAGGTGTAGTTGATTTCGGGGATGGTATGGAGAGGGAGGTGGTTATGGCGATGGTTGATGCGAGGGAGGGCGACTATGTCCTCGTCCATGCAGGATTCGCAATACAGGTCATAGACGCTGAGGAGGCTGAGAAGGTTCTAAGACTTTACCGTGAGATGATAGAGTCGGGGGTCCCTCCCGATGAATGACAAGGTAAAGGAGATACTCGCCAGATACAGGGACAAGGACCTCGCCTCCAAGCTCGTTAAGGAGATTCACCGACTAGCGAAGGACCTGCCCAAAGTGAGGATAATGCATGTATGCGGAACCCATGAATGGACCATAACCCACTGGGGTATTAGATGGCTTCTCCCCGAGAACGTGGATGTCAGGGCTGGGCCAGGATGCCCGGTCTGCGTCACACCTTCCTCGGATATAGATGATGCGGTTAAGCTATCACTTGAGGGTATTAAGGTTCTAACCTATGGTGATATGTCGAGGGCCAAAGGGTCTAGGATGCTCTCGCTAGAGGATGCACGGGCGCTTGGAGGCGAGCTTGAGATAGTTTATAGCTTCAGGGATGCAGTTAATATTGCGAGGAGGAATCCCGGTAAGGAGTTCGTGTTCCTGGGAGCAGGGTTCGAGACCACGGCGCCCCTGACAGCCTATGAGGTTCTTAGAGGACTTCCAGAGAACTTGTCCATAATCTCGTCCTACAGGTATGTTCCCCCAGCAGTAGGCCTCATCTCCCAGGCACCCGACATGAAGATAGACGCATTCATTAACCCGGGCCACGCGTCAACCATAAGCGGCATGAAGGCCTACAAGAAATTCTTCGAGGAGAACCGGAAGCCGATGGTCTTCGCAGGCTTCGAGCCCATAGACGTCCTCCTAGCCATATACCTAATCCTCAAGCAGGTAAGGTCCGGCTCCCCAAGGATGGAGAACGAGTATAAGCGTTCTGTAACATGGGAGGGAAACACGAGGGCCCAGATGTTCCTTAGTAGGGTCTTCGACCTAGAGGATGGGTATTGGAGGGGCGTGGCCGTGGTCCCAGGCGGGAGCATGGAACTCAAGGAGAAGTTCAGGAAAGTTGATGCTAGGTCAAGGTACGGATTAAGGGAACCCTCGGGAGATAACTTTCCAAGACGTGCTAGATGCGCAGATGTCATAAAGGGTAAGATAGACCCACCTGAGTGTCCATTCTACATGAAGGAGTGCACGCCGGCCACACCAATAGGCCCCACGATGGTTGGAGCAGAGGGGACGTGCAGGATATGGGTCCAACATAGGGTTATGAAGGGTGTGGGGCCTGGCGGTGGGCCTGAACCTGCCTCCGCTTCTGGGCCTGCCGGTGGGCGTCGCCCTGGTGGCCGTGCTGGCCTTCCCTGGCGGGAGGCGACGCCTTCTTCTGCCGTCCCTTGCCCTCCTCC
>CAZHEC010000066.1:0-6384 GCA_964531465.1 uncultured Nitrososphaeria archaeon
AATACGAGGTCAGAGGCCCTGGAATCGAGAACCCCGCTAGGACGGGTAAGGTTGTATGCCCGGTGGACTGCGGCCTCTGCAGCCTCCACGAGTCCCACTCAGCCCTCGTAAACCTAGTGGTAACCAACCGCTGCGACCTCTCCTGCTGGTATTGCTTCTTCTACGCCGAGGCAGCAGGCTACATCTATGAACCCACCCTAGACGAGATACGTGAGATGGTCAAGTATCTTAAGAGCCAGAAGCCGAGGCCCACAAACGCCATACAGATAACGGGTGGAAACCCTGAACTCAGGGAGGATGTAACAGAGATAATCAGGATAATCAAGGAGCACGGGATAGACCACGTCCAGTTCAACACCAACGGGACAGCGAAGCTCTGGAAACCAGGGGAGGGAGAAGAGTTCGCAAAGGCCCTAAGAGCAGCAGGCGTCAACACAATCTACCTGAGCTTCGATGGAGTAACGCCGAGAACGAACCCCAAGAACCACTGGGAGATTCCAGGGATACTGGAGAACTGTAGGAAGGCTGGACTCGGCATAGTGTTGGTTCCGACGGTCATCAGGACCGTGAACGACCACGAGGTTGGGGACATACTGAGGTTCGGATTCTATCACAACGACATAGTTAGGGGGGTGAACTATCAGCCAGTCTCCCTTACAGGCAGAATGAAGAACAAGGACAGGATAAAGTATAGGATAACTATACCAGACGTGATTAAGAGGATTGAGGAGCAGACAGACGGCCAGGTTCCAAGGGAGGCCTTCTACCCAGTCCCCTGCACGGTCATCCTCTCCAACTTCTTCGAAGCCTTGATGGGGACGCCGAAATACAAGATGACTATTAACCCTGCCTGCGGAATGGCCACCTACGTCTTCAAGGACGTGGACGGCAAGATGGTTCCGATAACAGACTTCGTGGACGTGGAAGGCCTGTTCAACTACCTTAAGGAGAAGACGGAGGAGCTGAGGAGGGGTGCCAACAAGTATTGGGTAATGGTTAGGACCCTGGCGAAGCTCTCCAGCTTCATAGACAGGAAGAAGCAGCCCAAGAACCTCAACCTGGCCAAGCTTCTCTTCAAGATATTCATAAAGCAGGACTACAAGGCCCTCGGCGAACTCCACCTCAAGGCCCTCTTCATAGGGATGATGCACTTCCAAGACCTCTACAACTGGGACATCCAGAGAATCAAGAAATGCGATATCCACTACGTAACACCCGATAAGTCTAGGCCTGTCATACCCTTCTGCACCTTCAACGTCATCCCACAATGGTATAGAGATAAGATACAGAAAGAGCACAGCATACCCATTGATGTCTGGATGAAGCGCACAGGAATCAACATAAGGAAGGAGAAGTATAAGAGGAACATAAAGGCCCTCGAGTCCTCACCACTCTACAAGAAGACCTATGAACCATTTATGGACAAGATAGAGGCCTGCAAGGTAAGAATACCGGCCCTAGCCTGCAAAACCACCAACTAAAACCTACACATTATTTTTATCCAGATATAATTTTTATCCCAGCATTAAGGATTACCCTATATCATGGGAGGACATACCATAGAGATATTCTCATCCGGATGCCCCCTCTGTAAAGAGGTAATAGATATGGTGGAGTTCGGTAAATGCAGGGACTGCAAGATGATTATACATGATGTTGCGAGTCCTTCCCGGGAGGTCAGGGAGAGGATGAGGGCTTATGGGGTGAACGCCGTCCCCACGATAGTTATAGATGGTGTGATTAAGGTGGTGGGGGTTCCCGACTTCCCATGGATGTGCGGCGATGAGTTCTACAAAATGCTGAGGGAGAGATTTCCCCTCAGATAAAGGTCTGCAGAACTATTGACCCGCCTAGGACTAGAATCAATTATGTTTGTCAAGGTTTATCAGGCTGCCTAGATACTGTTTGACGGGTATGCGGGATTACGCAGTGGTTTTTGAGGGGGTCTCGAAGAGGTTTGGGGAGGTCTGGGCTGTAAGAGGGCTTGACCTGAGGATTAGATGGGGCAGCATATACGGACTCCTTGGACCCAATGGTTCGGGTAAGTCCACCACCATGAGAATTATGTTGGGTGTGGTGGAGCCTGATGAGGGAAGGGCTATGGTTGGTGGAGTGGATGTGGTGAGAAACCCGATAATTGTTAGGAGGATGACAGGTTATGTTCCCGAGACTCCTCACCTCTATGACTACCTGACCGGGCTGGAGTATCTCGACTTCATAGGGGAGGTCTATGGGGTTCCGCCGGAGGTCAGGAGGGAGAGGGTGGAGGAGTTTCTCAAAGCCTTCGAGCTTAAGGGAAGGGAGAACGAGCTAATCCATGGATACTCACGTGGCATGAGGCAGAAGATAGCTCTGATAGCTGCGCTTATACACAGACCTAGAATACTGATACTCGATGAGCCTCTAAGCGGCCTTGACCCCAAGTCAGCTCGCCTAGTCAAAGACCTGTTAAACAGGCTTAAGGAGGAGGGAGTAGCCATAATCCTAAGCACCCACATACTTGAGATAGCTGATGCATTATGCGATGAGGTGGCCATAATGTATGAGGGGAGAAAGATAGCAGAGGGTAGACCGAGTGAGCTTAGGGAGGAGGAGGGGATGCCTGGCTCAACATTGGAGGAGGTATTCCTAAAGCTCACGGGAGGCGAGGATATAAGGTCCGTGATAGAGGCGCTTACCAAATGAAGCCTAGGATAGTAGTTAAGCTGACATCAATACTAATCCTCGCGTATCTGAGACCTAGGAGGAGGTGGATTAGACCTAAAACACTCGTGATTCTATCCCTCATACTCTTCCCAACATCAACCATAATATCACATCAAGTAACTGCAATCGCCTCAAGATTCTTCGACCCCGTGAGTCAGATAGTCCAGACCCTCTTCTCCATGCCCCTAATAACATTAGCTATAATAATGGTATATGGAATCATGTTTGAGCTGGGGAGAGAGCAGGGGGCCAGCATACATGCGGTCAACTGGCTTCCGATAACCCCCTCTGAGTATGTTGCATCATCAACTCTATCCACGATACTATACATTATGCCATTCATCTCCACGTATTTGGGCGGGGTGTTCGGGGCGGCTTTAGCCGTGGACTTAACTGTGATGGGGCTTGCATCTATTGTTCTAAGCATGATGGGGCTGCTCATCGGCGGCTTCATAACAGAGATTCTAAAGACCGTTATGGCTAGAGCTTCAACCTCGCTTTACAGGAGCAGGGGTAAGGCCGTGATAACAATACGCCTCATCTCCACAACATTCTTCATAATCATATTCATGTTGATGACTAACCCCAGTTTCCTAACAAGCATACTATCAGTATTGACTGGAACAATTGAGACTCTCTGGATAATGCCCCTATTCTGGCCATCCTTAGCCGTTATGGCGTCTCAGGTAAACCTTCTGGAGTTCACGGCCTACCTTACACTCAGCCTTATACTCGTAGCCACATTATTCGTGCTTAGCATCAATCTTAGGCGTAGATATTGGTTTCCTATGGAGCCATCCCTTAGAATAGGCGGAGGAGACTATAGACCTGGGGGAGGAATCTTAGGGAGGATGGGGCTAAGCCCTGGGGAGGCTGCCATGGTTAGGAAGGATGTCAAGATATTCTTTAGGAGGAGGGAGACGGCCAGCTTCCTAGCCATACCGATAATCTTCACATTAATTCCCTTGATGTCCGGGGGAGGAGGTATCTTCTTCTCCATAGGCCAGCCGCTTGGCGGAGTAGTATTGTTTGCGATGGTTTTGGCGGCCACCTCTGTGGGAAGGGAGAGGGAGGGTGCCTTGAACCTGCTTACAGCACCTGTAAAGCCTGTCGAGATAATGAGGGCTAAGATAGCCTCAACATTGATGCTCTCAGCCCCCCTCCTGGCACCCATCACCATAATATTGAGCATACGTCATGGCCTCGGCATACTACAGTCTCTGTTGCTTGCGTTGACAGGCTTCATAGCCGTGTTGGAGGCCAGCGTGATAGGCGTAATCTTCGCAGCCCTCTTCCCAGACTTCACAACACTTCCAAGAGCCAGATACATAACGCAGGTGGGGATACTAGCGTGCATGGGAGCCACGTTCCTAACCATATCCATTACCCTAAGCCCCATACTAACCTACATACTCCTCCACCCACCCCAACTAACACTCCAAACAGCATCCATACTCACAGCCATAGCAGGAACAATAACAACAACCATAGCATACATAATAGCCGCAAAAATCTACCAAAAACTCCCCTTCAGGAAGAAGATACCCCTGGATTAAAACATGGCGCCGGGGGTGGGATTTGAACCCACGAGCCCCGATGGGGCATCGGCTTACCCGTCTGACCAGCCTTTCTCCGACCTCGAGGCCGACCCTCTACCTGGCTAAGGCACCCCGGCTCTGTTCATGGGTTCTGGTCCCGTGTATTTATGGCTAATTCTATGGAGGCTGGAATACTTGGATTAGGAGGGCTTCTAAGAGTGCTGCGGCGAGTAGGAGCCCTATTGATATTCCGAGGCTTACGGGTATCCATGCAATCTCCGACCTTAGGCTCCTCTTCACGATTGAGTAGGATAGGAGGATGCCCTCGGTGAATGCCACCCCATACGCTATAAACTCTATCAACCCATATATCGCCAGGATTGCCAGGAAGATGAAGAGGATGGAGCTTATCCCTGTCTGGGCGGCCAAGGCACCAAACACCCTGCCAGTCTGGATTATTGCGAACCCCCCTATCCCAGGACCTATGAAGGGTATATGCATCAACAAAGCTATGAATAGATTATTCACCCATATGTCCATGAACGTAATATCTTCTCCGAAGAGTTCCTCGAGCTGCCTGAGTATTGATTGTGCCTCCTCATTGCTCATGGGTATGAGGGAACTTAGTGCCAGGACTACTATGAGGATGAGTGCTATGAAGAGGCTTAGTTTCAACCTATCTCCTAGGCCTAGACGCTGATTCCAGGGAAGCCTGCCAGAATGCACTCCTCCACCTACCATCTAATCCTCAGCTCTTCCCTCACTAATAATCCCTTCGAGGCCACGTATAACCTCTCTGAGCAAAGCCACGGCCCTCTCCAGCCTCCGCCCGGCCACATCCCGTCTATTAGCGGCGGCAACAACCTGAACCTCTATCTTAGAAACTCCCTCAGCTGACTTTGGATGAGACTTAAGATAAATTCCTGGAATCCTTCCCATTATCTCATCTATCTTGGGTGCTAGGGTTGATTCGGGAACCTTGAGGACGGTGAACCACTTCTCCGCCCTAAAGACCTTCCTAACCCTTTTCCTGAGTATGGGTTCCAGCTCCTTCTCATATATGCTGTAGAGTTCCCTCGGGACCCCTGGTAAGCATGCTATCATCGTCTTGCCGAGCCTTGTTAGGACTCCTGGAGCTGTTCCCACATCGTTTCTTAGGGGCCTTGCTCCTCGGGGAAGCATAGCCATCTTAATCCTATGGGGTGTAAGCTCGGGGGAATCTACAACACCTTTCTCCGCCAGGGTCCTATACCGCTCCTCTATCATACTCAAAGCCCTACGGTTTAAAACAAGCTTCCTGCCCAAAGCTTTCGCCACTCCTTGCAAGGTCTTATCATCATAGGTTGGGCCGAGGCCGCCGCTAGTGATTATCCAGTCCGTCTTCCTCCTAACAGCTTCACGTACAGATGAGGCTATCTCATCTACATCATCTCCCACAGTCGTCATCCTCTTGACGAGTCCGCCTAGACCCGTTATCCTCTCTGCAAGCCACTTAGAATTCGTGTCAAGCGTCTTCCCATCAAGAATCTCATACCCGATAGTTATTATCTCAAATGTGGTTTGCCTAAGGCCGGGATACCGCATCTGAAATATCTTTGCTCAGCCAGCCTATATGTATGTATCGGGTCTCCGCATAAATCTCTCCGGCAAAGAATTTAAGCTCCCCCGAGGAGTCTAACATTATACCAAGGTGCGTTGATGTGAGTTTGAGGGAAATCTTTTCTCCCTCGCTTGAGGAGGAGGTCAGGCAAGCCTTCCAGAGGCTTGTCAAAGAGGATGGAGGAAAGGTCTCCAAGAGATGCGGAGTCGTCTTCCTGCCTCCCCGCCCACCCCGACGCAAACACGGAAGATACATAGTTAACCTTCTCACCAAGACATACTCGGTTGAGCTGGACAGTATGGAGGTTGTGGATTTAATATCGGGTAAGTCGGCTTCACGTGAACTCGCATTAATAATAGTCAGGTATCTTGGCTTTTCCACGACTGGGAGACAGAATGATGACTGGATTTCCTATGATAAGTTTCCTGGAGCCAAGCCCTACCTCCAGCTCTTCGATAGGAGTGTTCTCAGACCCTTGGCGAGAATCTTCGGGTATAATCCGGAGAGGTATGAGGCTGCGTGTAGGAGGCCTGGGGGGAG
>CAZHEC010000067.1:0-6344 GCA_964531465.1 uncultured Nitrososphaeria archaeon
TACCCCAGAAAGTTAAGAAGCATAAAGAAGATACCGGAACCGTGGTAGGATTCAACGGGGTGAAGGAGATATCAAACCAGGAGCTTCTCGAACTTGATGTGGATTTCCTTATACCAGCGGCCATCGAGGGTCAGATAACCGAGAAGAATGCAGATAAGATTAGGGCCAGGGTCGTAGTTGAGGGGGCTAATGGCCCAACCACACCTAAGGCGGATGAGATACTTTTTGAAAGAGGTGTGAAGGTCATCCCCGACATACTTGCCAATGCAGGAGGAGTAACTGTTAGTTATCTAGAGTGGGTTCAGAATGTCCAGAAGGTTAGGTGGAATAGGGAGGAGGTGTTGGAGAGACTTGACAGAAGGATGGTTAAGTCCTTCAAGGACGTGGTTGAGGAGTCGGAAAGATATGAGGCGCCGATGAGGAAGGGTGCCATGCTACTCGCAGTATCCAGGGTGGCGGAGGCGGTAACTACCCTGGGGATATGGCCATAAACCTGTGGGATGGGGGTTTAAGCCTGCTGACAAGCTGTATGCCTGGCTCTGCCTCTAATACCCTTGGGATAAGGTTTATGATGAGCGCTGCAGTTGCCAGCTCTCCCTGAACTCCCTCACTCCTCCATATAATATTTGGCTCACCCTCGATAACTATCTCATCATACTCCTTACCTCCCTCCATTGCTTTGAACATCACCCTGATTATCTCACGTCTTTTCAGGTAGCCTAATCCCACACCCTCCAATCCGATAACCCTCCCAGACTTGATGAGCGGGCGCTGACACTCCCTAACCTCTTCAAGCTTAATCCCGAGCATATCTGCGAGCAGTAAGGTGGATTCGGCGTATCCGACATGCCCTGTTAGCAGATTCTTTTCCCGCATCTCCTCGTATTCCTTTAGGCTTAGACCAACCCCAATCTTCTTCCTGAAAGCTTCTCTCCTTCTCGAGGAATCAACAAGCCTTACCGCATGTATGCGTCTAATGTTTAGACATAGTGATGAGAGTATGCCGGGCAGAAGGTCTAGTAGAAAGCCTGGGTTAACCCCTCCCCCAACAACCGATACACCACGGTTCACGGCGAGACGGTTGATCTTATCAGCAAGTCTGGGATATCTATAATACGGGTAAACAAGGGTCTCACAAGTAGATAGGAAATCTACCCCGAAATTAATAGACTTGATTACTTGGTCGGATATTTGGTCTAGGAAGCTGCTCGTCGCATGTAGGACTATATCTGGTCTAGAGCTACTTAATGCCTCGGCCAAGTTCCCCTCCACTGTTATCCCAAGTCTACCGCATCCCAGGATATTCCCCAGATCCTGCCCAATCTTCCTCTCATCCACATCAACTGCAGCGACTACATCCACCCAGCTTGTTCTAAGAGCAGCTGCCGCAATCAATGATCCTATGGAGCCTACACCGCAGATAAGCGCCTTAACAGTCTCCATGCCTGGAGGCGATGCCATTATTGTTAAAATCTTTACTGAGGTGGTATTGTTGGCATGGGTGAGGTTGTCTCGACGGGTCTCGTCAAACTGGATGAGGTTTTAGGCGGAGGTGTGAGGTCCAGGACCCTTACCCTGATTTATGGTGATGAGAAGTCTGGTAAGACGAGCCTAGTTCTAGGTATTTGCGCCTCAGCGATTAAGAACGGTATGTCTGCGGCATTTGTTGATTGCGGGGGAAGGCTTCATCCCCGGAGAGTCTTACAAGTTCTGGATATGTGGGGTGCGGATAAAGAGAGGCTAAGCATAATCTCCATCGAGACCTTTCTCCAACAAGAGAAGGTAATAATAGAGATACTTGATAGACCTCCAGCCGACATCATAGTTCTTGACGACATAACATATCAGCACAGGGTTTCCATGATAGGAGATGTTAGGGCTGATATGCCAATATTCAAGAGGCTCGCATTCCAGGTTGCAGCACTTAAAGAGGCCGCAGTCGCCAGAAACATAGCTGTTCTGATAGTTGGCCAGGTTCACGCCCTCCCAGGCAGGGAGGAAGCACGGCCAGTCGCCCAACGCATCTTAACTCACTGGTCAGACGTGGTTCTAAGGATTTCACGTAAGATGGGTGAGAGATGCTCCAAAGCTTACTTGGAGAAACCTGGGCAGGCAGGCCCGATAACCTTCAGGCCGTCTCCTCGTGGAGTAGACCCATGTGATTAGGGCGGAGTATTCTTGGCAACGTATGCGTTGTAGAGCCCTAGCCCGGATATTAGTATGAAGAGGGCGCTGAAGAAGAGCATGTATTTGACCGTCCTAGGATTTCCTGGCCTGGCTGTCGCCGAGATGTATAGCCATAGCCCTAAGGCTCCCAGTAGGTAGTATAGGAATATGACGAGGGTCTCGGCATGAGTCTGGATGCTCAGCCTCCAGAAGAACACCCTTATCCGCCCTCCTCCTAGAAATGCTATGGAGATGGGGTTAGAGGTTGTCAAGGAATACACGAACCCGCTGGCCAGGAGTATTACTATGATGAAGCTAATGGCTAAGAGTATTCTCTGGACTTCCTCGGAGAGAAGCCTCTCAAGAATCCTAGAAACAGTATCACCCGTCGGCCTGGTCTTCGACGACACTTAACCCACCTTCGAGGAAGATTTTCCGGCAACTATTTATCTCTTGGCCTATGTAGTCTTCTCCTTGAAGAGCTTGACCTCCTTGCCTGCAGAGAGGGCTGAGAGGAGCCTCCTGCCTTGCTGAGACTTCCTTGATATCTTTATCTTGCCTCCCTTTCCAACCATTACTGTGAATAGGTATTCTCCATCTGCGTAGACGCTTAGCTTGGAGTCTTTTAGGGAGGGTTGGACATGCAGGGTTATCGACCTCCCACTCTCAGCCACCTCGTAGTCAACCTCCTCTCCAAGGGCTGGAATTCTCGGCTCAACCTCTATAGATATTCCGAGCTCCTTCTCTATTTTTGAGATAGTCTCACCCCTTCTTCCCAGAATCCTGGGTATCACGTTTTTATCAACCCTGACGATGGCTTTGTTGGGCGGCATCACCTCGACCTCGGCCTCCGGGTCAAACCTCCTAATTCTCTCAAGTATTCTCTCGCCTGCAAGCCTCCTTACCGCATCCACATACTCCTTAACTTCCTCGACAGGCACTATAACGTTCTCCTCCCCATAGGTGTATATCTCATACTTGAGTTCGCCAGTCTCAAAGTCTCTTACCTCTATGACAGGCCTAGCTAAGTCGGCTGAACTCATACCAGTTGGAACCTTAACAACTAGGTTTAGCTCGTAGACCTCCTTGACCTCGCCATCCTTCAGGAATATTACCGTGTCGAGAATATGTGGAATCATGCCTAGCTCAACTCTTCCTATGAATCTCTGGATAGCGTCCACCGGGTCGCTTGCATGAACCACGCCTATCATACCGACCCCAGCCAACCTCATATCTGTGAATACCTGGAAATCCCTACTCCTCCTAATCTCATCGAAGACCGTATAATCGGGTCTTACAAGTAATAGAACCTCGGCGGTCTTCTCGAAGTCTCCTTCAAGTGGCCCATATTGGGTTATCTCAGGCCCTACTTGGAGGTCCCTCGGAGACTCAAGCGTCTTTACTATCTTTCCCTGCCCGGCATAAAATTCTGCTAGACTGCTTGCGAAGGTTGTCTTACCTGAACCAGGCGGACCCGCTATTAGTATCCCTTCAGCCTTTGTCTTCAACCTCTCCATGAGCTTATCGGATAATTTATAATCTTCTATGCTAAGCTTGACTATGGGTTTGACGATTGTTACCTCGAGTCCGTCTGAGAACGGTGGCCTGGCTATTGATATTCTGTAATCTCCTAGCTGGATTACTGTTGCATGGCTTCTCACTATCTCAATTGCTCCCTTGTCACTTGATCTAACCTCGTTCATTATCTCCTCAATTACCTCCTCAACCTCCTCCTCGCTGCATGGTTTATCTCTAAGCTTAACCAGCTTGAACCTGCCCGGTCTACCCCGCTTCGCCATCGGAGGAGCGCCAGCCTTTAGATGGACACTTAACGTGTCTGGTGTGAAGTATTGCTCGAATCTTAATTTCTCTTTTCTCACGTAGGATTCCACATATTTCACGGGTATTCCCTCGGCTTCGGCTACAAGTGCCTGGACATAGTCGGAGGTGTAGAGAGTTGCGCCTTCATTCTTGGCCACATCCCTAATCAGGGCATCTATTCTGCCGCTTCTCGCAAGCTTGATGTCCTCGAGGCTGGGTCTCTCACCTACAAATCTGACATCTACGCCACGTTCCAAAGCAGTCTTCTTAATCTTCTTCAGCTCCTCAAGACCCTTAAATCCCACATCCCTTCCCTTAGAAGCCTGAGCCTGAAGCTCATCAACAACAGCTACAGGGATTATTATCTCGCATTCACCCAGCTCCCCACTCTCGAGCAACTCGTAAAACTTTCCATTAATTATTATGCTAGTATCGGGAACAACCTTCAAGACCTATCCAGCCTGGAGCCTACATCACGTAATCTAAAACCCTTTCGCATTCTGTAGTGGAGGACGGAGAGAAGTATTAATACGGAGAACTGGACAGCTGCTGCAAACCTGAGATAATCATTCAGGCCTGGTCGTCGGAACAGCTCCAAGACCACCTTTACGTCATCCTGAAGACTAACCTCAACTGACGAATAGTATCCGTCTGCAAATGCCTCAAGTAGATATTCTCCAGGCGGCAGCAGGTATGAAGCCTTGTTGGATTCAAGACTCATCGGCCTTCCATTTATCCTTAAGCTAGGCTGTAAGTCATCCGGAGCAATGACCACTATGTCCATCTTTCGGAGTGTTAGCTCAAGCTCCTGGACCTCACCAGACCTTAAACCTATTATGCGGCTCATGGCCTGGAATCCATTAATCTTAACCGTTATGACAGCGCTGCCTACAATATTACCTCTTCTAATGGCTTCTCCAATCCTTTCCCTCTCCTTTAGTATAAAGTATACTGTAGAGTTTATGACCTTGGATTGAATATCTTCGGAGTCTACTGTAATATTGCTTATCGGATTTCCATTGTAGGTTAACCTAATGGCTGACACGGGTGGGTTAATCTGGAATGAAACTATTTTTTCAGGCGATTTAGGGTCAGGCATAATTATAGGTATGTAGGAGGCAATAGACTCGGGTATAAGTATCCTAAGAATCCGTGAGACCTTTAATCCCGTGAAGTTCTTAAAACGCTCATCAAGTATGTAGACGTTGATTTCGTTTCCTTCCGAGTCTCTGAGAATTGCTTCCCCGATTCTTACCGGGAGAACACCTCCAGGCCCTACCTCATGTATCCTTGGAACATTAATTACTACATGGTCGGCGTCTACTCTTTCCCCTATTATCCTTGCTGCTAAGGGTTCAACATTAAGGGTATAGTTGCTTAGCATGATGTTTCCCCATAGTGTGAGTTTCTTCGGGTAAAGAAGCTCGAATGCCTCGCCTTTAACCGGGATACTCTGGGAGATTCCGGAGATTATTAAGATTCTACCTTCATCGCTGGGGAAGACCTGTTCACCGTCGCCCTCTATGCTGCTTATCATGTTTCTTCCAAGAAATCTATAGCTTATCCATGCCTCTCCTCCAGGCTTATGTAGGATTATCCTCATGCGTCCATGAAGAGGCGACTCTAGAACCCACTCTCCCTCAGGGTCGGTCTCCGCAAACTCCTTGACAACCACTGGTTTTCCAGGTTTAACCACTCTAGATATAACCTCACCTTTAGGCGAGGTTAATTTTATGTAGGTCTCGGATGCTGTTGCGAGGATCCATAGCGATTCCGATGGCTCGAAGTCTAGGGCTGCACCGTCTAGGAATGGGAGCAGATAGAATCCGCTGTATCCTACGAGCAGGATGTTGGGTGGGTTGGATGATGCCGGGATTGGGTGTAAGGTTAGGGAGAATATAAGTAGGGCCAGGATTGCGGGCTTCATTTCTGCAACCTCGGATAGATTGTTAAGTAGAGGGTTGATGCAAGCCCTATGGATAAGGCGAGGAACCATGAGGCCCACTCAAAGATCCGTGAGGTTATTGCGAGACCTAAGGCGGATATAGATGCGATTAAGATGGCTGATAACCCTTCATTATAGGATAGGATGCCAGGCTCCATAAGTTTAAGCCTCTCGGTCATCTTCAGTATCAATGCAGCGATAGACATTGCTATTAAGAATGCTTGTAGAGGTGTTACCTGGTATCCTCCACCACCCGCAATCCTACCACCAATCCCTATCAGAACCCCGAATATGTCCCTCGCATCTATTGGCCCCTGACCTACAGCCGAGAGAATATGTATTGATACCATTAACCCGCCCATATGGGCTGTAACTAGGCTTTGGGGTTTCTCATTGTAGAATGACGAGACCA
>CAZHEC010000068.1:0-6204 GCA_964531465.1 uncultured Nitrososphaeria archaeon
CGAGCTTGCGTCGAGTATCCCGCCAGGTTCCGAGGGCTTGATAGCATGTAGTGAGCTGTATGGGGTCAGGGTTCCAAGGGACTACCCAAACGTTAGAGGCTTCGTGATAGGTCTGACCGAGAAAAACTTCACCGAGGGACATCTCTTCAGGTCCATCCTAGAATCATCTGGCTACACGCTTAGACTTCTCTTAGAGGCTGTGGAAGAAACCACCATGACGGAGGTGAAGGAGCTGAGGGTCAGCGGAGGAGGCTCCAGGAACAATCTCTTCATGCAGATATTGGCCGACATAATAGGAGCGCCCGTGATGGCTGTGGAGGAACCAGACTCGGCGATAGGCTCGGCAATAATAGCAGCGTGGAGAATAGGGGGAGAAAATCTGGAGGGAATGCTGGAGAAGACCGTCAGGATAAGAAGGCGATTCCACCCCAACCTAAAAAACCATGAAAACTACAGGGAGAAGGCGGAGAGGTACCGTAGAATAATCGAGGCTTTATCAAAGGCACTCTAATGGGGCTCAACGCTCAAGATCCCAATCATCTGTTCAGCCTGGTCAGACATATCATCGCCCCATCTATGTCCTATGAGAGTTGTTATATATCTTTGGTTGAAACTTTTTAGCCAGGGCTGGAAGTTTATTGTCCGGTATGGTTGAGATAGGGTTTGAAGCCGTTGCGTTTTTTGCCCTCGGCGGGTTGATCGGATACCTGCTTGGAAGGATTCTTAAGCTGGTTGTGGCGCTGTTTCTCCTTATATTATTGCTTGGCATACTTGGGTTAGCGTTCTTCCAGTTTGACTTCTGGGGGCTGCTAGACTCAGTTAAGCCTCTCCTCACGGCATTCTACAGCTTTATCACTTCTAGGGTTGAGACACTGCTTGGATTCATAATAGGTTTAATTGTTAGTTTGGTGAGGTAGGTTGAGGGTTAGGGTGAGGGTTGAGGCGGAGGTTTACCCGACCGAGAGTGCTGAGAAGGTTATGGAGGCTGTAAGGAAGCTCTTCCCCAAGCTTCACGTCGAGGTTAAGTGGATGAATGGCTCCGCAGTAGTTGAGGGTGAAGGGGAAGGATTGGAAGTATTGGAGAACCTTAAGTCCCTGATAAGGGCCAGGCGGATAAGGGCCGCAGCACGCGCAATCCTGAGGGCTTCCCTTGAGGGAGATAAGCTCCTATTCTACATGAACAAGCAGGCAGCATACGTGGGGAAGGCATCATTCACAGAGCCTTACGGGGAGTCACCCCTACCACCAATCAAGGTCTTAGTCGAGACGGATAACCCGGAGGAGCTTATTGCATGGATGACCGAATAGCCTAGTCTATGTAAGGCACCTCATAGACCTCCAGGTCTCTTGGAAGATAGGTCTCGGGGAAAATCTCCCTGGCCTCACGGAGAAGCTGCTCTTCCTTACCCTCATACCTAGGGCTAATATGGAAGAGATACAGCCTCCTAACATTAGCCTGCCTGGCAATCCTCGCCGCCTGAGTAGCGGTTGAGTGTCCCTGCTCGGCGGCCTCCCTCTCGAACTCCGAGCCAAAGGTGGCATCATGAATCAGCACGTCAGCATCCTTTGCGAATACTGCTATCCTCTCACTCGGCCTCGTGTCCCCTGTGTAGACTATCCTTCTACCCGGCCTAGGCGGCCCTACCGCTTCCTCCGGCGTTATCCTCCTCCCCTTCCACTCCACGGTCTCACCTCTCTGCAGCCTCCCCCAGAGCGGCCCCCTGGGAAGACCTATGGACTCAAGGTAGCTCACATTCATCTTTCCCGGCCGGTCCCTCTCCCTTAGCATGTAGGTTAAGGTGGGTATGGTGTGCTCGGAGAGGGTTGCCTCAACCACGTAGTCTCTCGACTCGTAGACCACTCCCTCACCAACCTCGACAGCCTCGACCTCAAAGTTTATTGCACCAACCCTCAAGTCAAGTATCTTCTCGATATATTCACGGGTTCCCCTTGGGCCGAATATCTCCAGCGGCTCCCTCCTCCCCAGCATCGATAGAGTGTAGATTAGTCCCGGTATCCCCAGAGAATGGTCTCCGTGAATATGTGTTAGGAATATCCTCATTTTTGACTTGAATCCGACGCCTGCCTTCATCATCTGTCTCTGTGTTGATTCTCCGCAGTCGAAGAGTAGGAGTTCTCCTGCGAAGGATACAGATATTGCGGGTAGGCTCCGTGAGACGCTTGGGACGCCTCCACTAGTTCCCAGAAAGGTTATCCTCATATTCATTCCATTACCACCACCTTTCTCACAAGGCTTCCATGAACCTTAGCCTTATGAACCTCAGCCACCTTAAATCCATAAGCTGAGGCAATATCCTCAACATCATACTCCTCGGGAGAAGCCATAACAACCCTCCCATCATCAACAAGCAGACCATTAAGACTGGATAAGAACTCCCCTACGAGAAAGAGGAAGGACCTTTCAGGAACCACGGTGGAGCGGCCGTAAGGCGGATCGGTGACAACTGCCTCGAAGACGTTTTCCCTGAACATTACCTTACGTGCGTCTCCGACTATCATGTGCTCCCTTCCTGGGCAGTAGTGTTTTAGGTTTCTTAACCCGCCTCTCGCAATCCATTCCTTCAACTCAACACCATACACCTTGTATCCCAGTAGTGCGGCCTCTATCATTATTCCGCCTGTCCCTGCGAATGGGTCAAGTATTCTTCCACCTATTCTGGCTCTTGCGAGGTTCACCATGCATCTTGAGAAATCGGGCTGCATGGCTGAGGGTAGTGTGAAGGGTCTTCTCCCGGCTATTCGATCCTTGAAGAAGTGTTTGGGCTTTGAGGAGATTATGAGGCCGATGTAGGTTTTCTCAGGATGGGAGATGAATATTATGATGTGGCTGGGATTTCTAAGATTGACTCTCAGGCCAGGTATGTTTCTCAGGATAACTCTTCCAAGTTCTCCCTCCACTTTTACCTTATCTATTGATGCCCCTCCAATACGCTTCCCCCTAACAGCTATTGTAGAGTTCTCAGGAAGTAGCTGGACGAGCAGGTTTAGATTTATCGATTCTATGATTTGCTTCTCATGGGTGGGGGAGGTGCCTAGGAGCCTTGCCGACAGCTTAGTGTATGCTGTTCTTCCAACTACTAGCTTGGCTGTGGTTTCCTTTGTCTCGGCCACAACCACCCTGTCGAGGGTCTCGGTTATCACGTGGCCTGGGTCTAGTATAGCCAGTGTGGATTCTAGTTCTGCTTTAGGTAGGGTTTCATAGATTCCCGAGAGGAGGAATACGTATGCTTCATTCATCTCGTAATGGCCTCGGAGAGGACTCCAGCAACCGTGAATTCCGCATACTCGTTAGGTATGGTGTCCGAGGCGATTATCCGCTCAGCTCCCGCACCCATAATCTTGTCCTCCGCACCCTTTACCATCAATGCGTGTATGCATGACGCATAAACCTTCTCGACGCCCATCTGCTTGAGGGCTCTAACAACCTCAGCCATGGTTCCACCTGTGCTGATTATGTCATCCACCACGACAGCGGTCTTGGCCGAGACCCGCTCCACGCTTACCCTCACCTTTCCCGTTACCCTATCCCTCTCGGACTCTGCAGCCATGTAGTCGGAACCCAGGACTCTCGCAACAGCGTCGGCCATGTCGGAGCCCTTCTTCCCAACCGAGACTATCAGGGGTTTCTCCATCCCGAGTTCTAGGAGGTGTGCAGCCAAGGCTCCCTCAGCCCTCACGTTGATTAGGGGTATTGGCGACTCTGAGGCAATCCACGGCGAGTGAATGTTCACGGTATAGATCCTGTCGTATCCCGACTGCTTGATTAGGTGGAGGATTGTTAGGATGCTTACGGCCTCGCCCTCTAGGAAGCGTTTATCCTGTCTTGCGTATGCCAGATAGGGTGAGACAAGGGAGACCGACTTTGCACCCAGCTCCCTCGCATTCCTTCCAATTAGGAAGGCCTGGATTAGGTGTCGGTCCTGAGGCGGATGGGTGCCCTGAACCACCACTACATCCTCACCTTCAATGCTCTCGGGGAACCTGACATAGCTCTCACCATCCGGGAAGAGTTTATGCTCGACCTCCAAGACTTTAATCCCGAGGAGATTGGACATTTTACGAGCCATCTCTCGACCTGCTGGCCCGGCAAGCAGTAACATCGTTATCTCGGGTCTTCATCTGAGGATAAATATGTTTATGATGTCTTAGTTTAATAGGAGGAGGCGGGCTGGTTCAGGGATTGTGGGATGAGTTATTTCGGAGACTTCTATCGGAGGGTTAGGGCCCTGGTCTCGGATAGGCCGAGCAACTTTGGCTGGCTTGATGATGATGTGGCGGGCTCCGGCAGACCTATGACCCTTGAGCAGGTCAGGTGGATAAGAGAGAGGGGGATAGACGTCGTCATCTCGCTGACAGAAGAGCCTCTTCCAAGCGAGTGGATAGGGGAGGCAGGGCTGATATACCATCATGAACCTATACCCGACCACTCCGCCCCAAACCCCCAGCAAGTCAAAAGAATAGTTGAGAGAATCCTAGAGGAGATACATAGGGGAAGGAAGGTTCTAATTCACTGCGCAGCGGGGCTAGGCAGGACGGGAACAATACTAGCCTCATACCTGGTAGCACGGAGAGGCCTAACGGCTGAGGAGGCGATAAACTTGGTCAGGCAGAGGAGGCCAGGCTCGATAGAACCAGCCCAAGAATGGTCGGTAAGAGAATACTATAGGAGATACGCTCAGGGGAAATCCTCCAGCCATAAAACTCAAAAATAGACATTATTGTTGGAGCTGCTTCTTTATCTTCTCCGCCAGCTTCTCTCCGATACCTGTTATCCGGATTAGGTCCTCCTCCGACGCCTCCCTTAGTTTTTCTAGAGTCGTGTATCCCGCTCTATAGAGCTGCCTGGCCCTTATTCTCCCTATGCCGTGTAGTTTTACTAGTGGTAGGAGTTCCTCCTTGACCCCATGCCTTAACCTCTCGCTGAGTTTCTGAAAAGGTTTAACGAGCTCCCCATGCCCTGTTATCAGGGCTATCTGGGATGCCGCATATGCTATCCAGCTAGCTCTCTCCCTTAGAGCGGCCATATCCCCCGGCTCTACGCCGAACCTTTCATAGAGCTCCGACTCGGGGGTTTCCTCTATCCATGCCTCTAGGACTAGGGCCTTCCTGACGGCCTCCATGTAGTCCTCATACTCCTCATCTCCAGACTCAGGAGGATGCTTCATTAACCCCTCGGCTCGACGCTCAACCTCCTCCTCCAAGGTTAGGTAGCTTAGCTTCTTCATAGATATGCCTGGAATATCCGGTGTCATCGAGAGGGCGTGGAGTAGACCGAAGACGCTTACTTCGGCGTCACCCCTCTCCCTGAATAGTTGGAGTAGGGTTAGGGCTGTTAGGGGGTCTATGTAGAGCTGGGCAACCCTCCTCCCAAGCCTCGTGGCCTCTACGCCCCCATCAGTGCCGGTGATTAGCTCGGCTCCCCTGAGGAATCCCAAGGTCTCCCATACAAGTCCCTCGATAACGTGGCTACCGTAGACGTGGGCAAGGAAGGTCTCATCGAAGAATCTAAGGACATCTTCTAAGCTATGGGCCTCACCCATCGCAACGAGAGCTAAGACATGGAATCTTAGATGCCTCTCGGAGGCTAGCTTAGAGCCTATCCTCTCCGGCTCACCCTTAACATACTTGTCCATGATGTATTCCTTCTCATCCCTCCTCCGTGCTATGGTTAGGGCGTATCCAACCTTATCGTATCCTGGCCGCCCAGCCCTTCCACAGAACTGCTTATACTCGAGGATTGGTATTGGGAGGTATCCGCTGCCTGGGACGTATCTCCCAACCTCCGTTATCAGGACTAGGCGTGCCGGAAGATTTACACCCGCTGCTAGGGTGGGTGTAGCGACAACGGCCTTGAGGGCACGGCTTCTGAAAGCCTCCTCAACTATCCTCCTCTGAGTGTATGAGAGACCTGCATGATGGAACGCCGCACCCATCGCAAGCATCCCGGCGAGCTTCTCTGTGAACCCGCTTCTCTCCTCGGCCACCAGCTCCCCGGCATACATCTCAAGCCTCTCCTTATCCTCGGTCATCTTGAGTCGGCTTGAGAGGGCTTGGGCAATCTTGGCCGCATACTGCTCGGCCTTCTTCCTAGTTGATGCGAAGACTAATGCTTGCCCCCCCTCCGCGATGGTGTTTAGGACTGCGTTCACCATCACGTTTCTATCCATTACAGGTAGCTCTACT
>CAZHEC010000069.1:0-6180 GCA_964531465.1 uncultured Nitrososphaeria archaeon
AGGGTGCAGCGTCGACGCCCACCGAGTCTATCCCCCTCTCCTTACATGCGAGTAGGGTTGTCCCGGATCCGACAAAGGGGTCTAGGACCTTGGAACCCCTTCCAAGCCCAAACTCCTCTATCATCAAGTGAACGAAGTCTCTGGAGAATCCCTCCTTAAAGAAAAAACCAGTTATAGACTGGTAGCTTCTTATTGGGAACGAATGTAACTAGCTTGCCCAGCCCCCATCTCTCCTCAACTATCATGGCCTCGCCTTCTCTACAATTAGCCTCTTGGCGGCATCGATTATACCTTTTCCGAAGTAGGGTAGATCTCTGGGGCCCCTACTCGAGACGAAGTTTCCATCCACGACTAGGGGCTGGTCAAGGTATATGGCTCCCGCATTTACCACGTCGTCCCTAATTGCCGAGACGCATGTAATCTTCCTACCATGCAGTAGCTTGGCCGAGATTAGGAGCTGGGGTCCATGGCATATCGAAGCGATGATGGCTCCCCTCAAGGCAGCCTCCCTAACGAACTCCACGACCCTAGGGTCCCTGCGCAGCCTATCAGGGGCCCATCCACCTGGAATCACGATTATCTGGTAGTCTTCGGGTCTAACCTCCTCTATCGACTTATCTGGAACCGCCTCCACTCCATGCTTGCCATAGTAGGGCTTCTTCTCCGGCGCCACCAGCTCCACCTCTACCCCCTCTTCCTGGAGCCTGTAGTATGGATAGTAGAGCTCTAGGTCTTCAAACTCTTTCCCGACGAGGACTGCGGCCCTTAGACCCTTGAGTGTCTGCGACATAGCTACAAGATTTTCCTTGTTTTTGCTAAAAAAGGTTTACTTGACCACCCTGAGGATGACGGAGGTCTCGGTGGTCTTGACTCCCTCCAGCTTCCTAATCTCATCCACGCATCTATTCAGCTCCGAGACGCTTCTTGCAGAGATTATGGCCATAGCATCATATCTTCCAGTAAGCTCATAGACACTCTCAACGGCTGGAATGCTAGAAATCTTCTCCACGAGCTCCTTCACCATATCACCTTTGTCAAAAGAAATGAATGTAATTGCATTTATGACATAATCTCTGCTCAGCTCAACTGTGAACCTCTTAATCACACCCTTCTCCTGAAGTATCTTAATTCTTCTTCGCACAGCTCCCTCCGAAAGACCTAGCTCTTTACCTATCTCAACAAACGGTTTCCGCCCATCCTTCTTAAGTATCTCAAGTATCTTCAAGTCAATATCATCCAGCATATCCCAGCTCATCGCCATTTTCGTTGAAAATAAAATGAGGTTATAATAAAAACCTTTGGAAAAGAAACTTTTAGGGCGGTGTAATCTTTATTGCATTCACAGGGCAAGCTGACTCGCATGCCATGCAGAATATGCAGTCGGATTCTCTCACCGGGTCAGCCTTCTTATCGGATGCGGGGTGTCCAGGTGTCTCAAACCATTCGAAGACATTAACGGGGCACACATCTATGCATGCCCCATCTGCTATGCAGACATCGAAGTCTACTGCCACGTTTGTTCCATGGATTCCCAGTTTTGAGGGCGGCTCGACGGGGCCCCAGACAGCATGTCCCTCGTGTTCATCGACCTTCTGCCTATTCTTCATGAACTCGGGGTCTATCCCCTCTGACACGGCTTAGCACCAGCACCGAGAACCAACGACCAGTATATATGGATATGTCCCTAACAAGATTGAAGGAGTTATACGCGGCGGGAGGGATTTGAACCCTCGAGGCCCAGAGGGCCACAGGCTCTCCAGGCCTGCCCCTTACCAGGCTAGGGTACCGCCGCTGTCTAGCGTTTTCGTGGCCCGATATTAAGACTTTGTGGCGGTTTTTCTTTTACCTCTCTTCCAGATGGGTGGGTAGGTGCCCCTGGCCATGATTACCCTCTCGGTGTCCACCGCTATGCCTGTATCCTTCTCGAGCATTTCATCCGAGGTCATCCTACTCCTGCCTAGTGCAACCAGCTCCTCCTTGAGCGTCATCATGGCTACCAGTGTCCCGGGCTCTATCCCTTCCTCAACCCTCGATATACCGGCTACTGCAAGGTCTGCTCCATGGCATATAGCGTCAACCGATGTGTCCATCAGGTATATCTTAGGGATGTGCTTTACAGCCTCTTCGACAGGCTTCACAACACTCCTTACGGCATCTTCGTCGCCCTCTTCCCTGAATCTAGTCAACGCATCATATAGCTGAATTAGGTCTATTGAGTCGTCCTCGTTGAAGGGTCCCGCCCTCGTTCTCCTCAGCTCTTGCATGTGTGCGCCTACTCCGAGGTAGAGTCCTATGTCGTGGCAGAGTTTCCTCATGTAGGTTCCACCAGAGCAGGCAACCCTGATTAGGACGTCTCGCCCTGAGACCTCCAACAACTCGGAGCGATAGATCACCCTCCTCCTTACCGTTCTTGCAACACTTGACCTGATGGGCGGGACCTGATATATCTCACCGGTGAAGAGTTGTATGGCCTTTCTCAACTCTTCCTCCGGCACCTCGCCGTGAAGCCTCATAACACAGATATACTCCTTCCCTCCACCCATAACCGCTCCCGCAACCTTCGTGGCCTCGTTGAGCAGTATTGGCAGGACTCCTGAGACAGCTGGGTCAAGGGTCCCGCCATGACCAGCCCTCTTGGCGCCGAAGAGCTCTTTAACCCTAGCCGTTATCTCGTGGCTTGTAGGTCCCCTGGGCTTGTCCAGGTTCAGGGCGCCGAGCCTTAGATGCTTCTCGATGGGTCTCTTATAAGGGTCCTCACCATAGTTTGGGTCTGTCTCGTATTCCAGCCTCGTTAGGACTCTACGCTGCCTCTCCCATGGCGGCCTAAGTTCTTGGTTGGACATGGGGCTATGTGGGGAGGGCTGTGGGCTTGACCTTAACCCTCTCCCTCATATAATCGATTAGGCCGGCTTTCTCTAAGGCCTTTAGGACCTCCTCGTCGCTTGCATCCTCACTTATCTCTATCTTGTGCGGTGTGAACGCTAGGTGAGCTATGTTCACCCTTCTCCTCCTAACTCCTGTGAGGCTCTTGGGACCCGTAACTATGACAAAGTTCTTATCCACCACGTCCACTATCACGCATTTCCTCGATGCCTCCCTGCCCGCGACCTTCACGGCTATCCTACCGATCTCCTCCTTCATCTCCACACCACCCTGCCTCCAAGCCCGGGCAGTATTTATACCCACAACAATCATTATGGCTTGGTTTATCTTCTGGCTCTCATCAATCTGACCTGTATGGGTAAGCTGGTGATTTGCATCAGCGGTTTTGCGGCTACTGGTAAGAGCACGTTGGGTAGGAGGCTGGCTAAAGCCCTTGGGGTCAGGTATCTGTCTGGGGGTGATGGGTTGAAGATGCTTGCGGTTGAGAGGGGCTATAGGCCTGGCGGAAAGGAGTGGTGGGAGACGGAGGAGGGATTAAGGTTCCTTGAGGAGCGTATGAGGAACCCCGAGTTCGATAAAGAGGTTGACAGGAAGCTGCTAGAGGAGGCCGAGAAGGGCGAGGTCATCATAGATAGCTGGGTCCTACCCTGGCTCTACAAGGGTGGATACAATATCTGGCTTAAGGCGAGGCTTGATGTCAGGGCCAGGAGGATGAGTAAGAGGAGTGGGGTAAGCGTGGAGGAGGCCGAGAAGATAATCCTGAAACGTGATGGGGAGAGTGCATCGCTCTACAGGAGGCTTTATGGAATAGAGCTAGGCAAGGACTTCGAGCCCTTCCACCTAGTATTGGATACCAGCGACCTTGACGAGGAGGCAGTCTTTAGGATAGTCTTCCAGGCAATCCGCGAATACTTTAGGCTAGGTTCCACTCCTCGGAGACTCTGGCCCTAATAAGCTCCTCTAGGCAGTTCTGGCAGAGCATCCCGCCATAATATCTCTCAACTGTTCTCTCGCTATGGCTTAGCTTGTAATCCTTCTCCCTGGGGATACCGTGGATTATTCCGCCGCATCTGGCACAGTGATGGAAGTTCCTCTTCTCATCTACGTAGTGGACTACGGTTCTGCCTCCAGGTGTCCTGACATACTTACGCTTCCTGCTTCTCGTCCTTAACGCTCTTCTCGGCACTTCTACCCACCTCCTGTGGTGCCATACCAACCCCTAGGGCCTTCGCTATCGGCATACCTACGGCAAAAAGGGACAATATGAACCATCCTATGAAGCTCATCCTGTTCCCCTGGGAGAGTAGGGGTATCGTGAGGTCTCCTGGGAGGAAGGCTACGGCCTCGTATCCCCCGTAAATCGGGCCTAGGAGAACCCATACAGCGTAAAAGATTCCAAGTGTTATGAACATAGTTATCAGGTTCTTTTTCCCTACCTCGGCGTCCACCTTCTTATAGTATGCCTCCTTCTTCATTAGCCTCTGAAGGGCTTTCTCGTCGCCTTTTCTCTTGGCCTCGAAGAGCTGGCGTTTAAACTGCTGGGACTCGGCCATCTTCCTCATGTCCTCGGGTGTTATGAGCCTCCTCCTTACATAATTGGTGGCCAAGCTAACCGCTACGGCGATTAACAGGAGTTCAATCAGGGGCCAAGGCATCTACTCCTCACCCAGAAGCCTCCCAAGAGCCGGATACATCTCGCTGAGCCTCTCCCTAACCATCATCTCATAATACTGATACAGGATGCCTGTCATTAGAAGGATTCCTATGCCTCCCCCGAATGTATTGAAGTAATCGCCGAACACAGCTATCAAGGCAACCGTTATGGCCCCAATTATCGTGAGCGTCCTAATGTATTTATCCAAAACCCTAGCTATAATACCGGGCGCCCTCCTGAATCCAGGTATCTGCATACCCGCCTTCACCAATTGGTCCGCCACATGTGTTGCCGAGAGGCCGCCTACCTCAACCCAGAACTTGGCGAAGACCAGGCAGAAGATTATCATGGCGGATGTATAAGCAAGAGCCCTTAGGGGGTCGGATAATACGCTCTGGAAATTGCCTGGAGACGTTAGATAGTATGCTATCCCTCCTATTGGTGTTATCCGACCTGTGTTTGGGTCTGTTTGGAACATCCCTATTATATTTAGTAGGGGGTTGCTGTTATCCGCGTTAAACCTGCTCCAAAGTATGTTTGCCATGTAGAAAATGTTTGTGAAGACTACCGAGGCGAAGATTACAGGTATGTTTGAGACGTATAGAAACTTTATAGGATATTTGGCGGTATATCCCGACATCCTGGCATATTGTATGGGAACCTCAACCCTAACCGACTCGAGATATATTATCATAATTAGTATTAGTGCTGTGCTTATTAGTCCAAGTATGTCCGGAAGAGGGCTTCTTATGAGTATTGGGTCTATTGGTGCTCCTGTGAGAGCCGCCTGTATAAGTGCTAGGATTATTCCTTGATAGTATCCATCTTGGAGGATTATTGGGGAAAAGAGGCTTACCATTATTGTCTCGGCGACTCCCACGGCTATGAAGAGGCTTACCCCGCTCCCCAGACCCCAACCTTTCTGAACAAGCTCATCCATCATGATTATGAGCATGGTTGCAGCTACCAGCTGAAGGAATACCAAGACCTGCGAGTTTGGGGGAAGGGGACCGAGAATCCCCGAAACCGTGAAGACCGCTGCCTCAAATACGGTTACAAGTATTGCGAGAAGCTTGTTCGCAGCTGTGAATGTCGCCCTGTCCTCAGGCTTCGAGAGATCCAACTTAATTATTTGTGCGCCGACGAGCAGCTGGAGAACCAGTCCTGCGGTTACTATGGGGCCTATTCCCAGGGTTGTTAGTGTGCCGATTCTCTGGGCGAATATTATACTTATGATTAGTGGATTTCTTTGGGCTAGTTGCCCTGCCTGGGGGACGCCGAATAGGACTGTGTGGCTCATTAAGACGTATATAACTAGGACTAGGCCTGTCCAGATTAGTCTCTCACCTAGCTCTAGTTTTCTGCCGGGTTTCCTAACCTCGGGCAGGTATTTGGCAAACTCCTCTATTGAATGTCTGAGGCTCATTCTGCAACACCTTGGACTGTCTGGGGCTTAATTATTTCTCCTCCTGCCTCCTTCACCTTCTTGGCCGCAAGCTCCGTCCATCTATCAACTATGACTAATAGGGGCTTGGTAATCTTCCCGCCTGCCACAAGCTTCTCTATACCCATGGACTTTAGGTTGACTACTAATTTTCCATCCTTCCTCTCCGCCCCTCTTCTCTCGAGGTTCTCTGCGATTT
>CAZHEC010000070.1:0-6122 GCA_964531465.1 uncultured Nitrososphaeria archaeon
CGAAATCGCCCGACTGGACGAACAGATTGATGACAACCAGGGCGAAGAAGCCGAAGACCTGACCCCACACCACAACCAACCACAAAACAACCCTCAATATATAACCCCTAAAGTTAAAATAAAAACCCGGAAAAGACCCAAAACGACGGATGGCCGCGGTGAGGTAGGGGTTAGCCTTCCGGCCTGTGGAGCCGGATGCCTGGGTTCGAATCCCAGCCGCGGCCTTCACCTAGTATAGATTTTTGAAAAATAGGGATAGGTTATTGTGGTGGTGTTTTGGATTTTCTTGTTATTGCTATTATTGTTGCTGCTAAGAAGATTATTGTGGTTGCTATTAGTATGAGTCGTTGTGTTTCTAGTTGGGTGGTTTTGTTTCTTTCGTTGTTTAGTTGGTTGTTAAGGTTGTTTATCTCTGCTTGGAGGGCCTGGTTCTGTTGGTTAAGGTTGCTGTTCCGCTGTTCTAGCGACTCTGCTTTTCCTTGGAGTTCTTGGTTCTCAGACTTTAATTCCTCGTTCTCCTGGCTTAGCTTATTCTTCTCGTCCTTTAGCGTATTGATTTCCTGGCTTGCTTCCGATAGCTGAGTGTTTAGGTCTTCTATCTGTGCTTGTGATTGTGAGAGCTGTTCTTTCAGGGACTCGAGTTGCTGCTGGGATTCCTGGAGATTTGTTTTTAATTGTTCATTTTCGCCTATTAGCTTATCTACTTCTGTTATCATCTTCCCTATCTGCTTTGATGTGAATAGCATGAAGAATGTGTCTATTATTTTCTCTCCATTTAGGTAGACTTGGACGGGCCATACCCCTGTGGGGTGGCCTGTATCCACAGCTATCCAATCATCTACATATACTATGTCATATACCGTGTTTCTGTCAGAGCCGTAGGTTGCTTCCCAGTAAACTGTTCCATTGGGCATGGTCCAGACATATTTTATGGTGAAGGGGGACTGGACGTCCCGGAGCTTTACTACCAGGCCTATGTATGGTGTGGATGTTAGGAATAGACCTGCCGTGGAGCCTTGGAACTCTATCGTCCCATCGTTGTATATCATGTCTCCTTCATTCCCGTATCCCGTGAACCTATAGTATTCTACAGTTGCTTCCTGCTGCGCCATGACCGGATACATTACAGAGGCCGTAAATAGGGCGACGATTCCTAAAACTAGGATGGTTTTCCAGCTCATTTGGGCTGTGGGATGAGGTCTATTATTTAAGTTAGGCAGCTTTCCTAGGCTTTTATTCCATGCCTAATGAATTCCTCGGCCGCTTCCTCCTCCAGCATCGACTGAAATCTTGTTCCAAGCCTCTGGTTTAGTTCGTGGCATAGCTGGGTTATTTGGGGCGGCTTTATCGCAGCTTCCTTAAGCAGCTCGATGTTGTTGAGGACATCCCTTGTGGGCCCGTCTGCCAGTATCTTTCCGTTTGCTAGGAGTATTGTTCTCTCACTCGTCCTGGCCACGAACTTCATGTCATGAGTTATGACTATTACTGTTTTTCCCTGCTGGTTAAGCTTCATTATCAGGTCTGCCACTAGGTTTCGCCATCGATGGTCTTGGCCGCTTGTGGGCTCGTCGAGGACGTATATCTCGGGGTCCATGCTGAGTATCGAGGCTATTGTTAGGAGCTTCATCTGGCCGAAGTTTAGGTCGTATGGATGCCATTCCATGTAGTCTTGGAGCCCCACCATTTCGAGAGCCCTTTTCACCCGCCGGTCCACCTCCTCATCGGGGAGGCCTAGGTTCTTCGGCCCATAGGCAACCTCGTCGTAGACTCTGCTGGTGAAGATTTGATGGGCCGGGTTCTGGAAGACGTATCCGACGTATTTCACAAGCTCATGGGTTGGGGTTGTTTTGGTGTCCATTCCCTTCACTAAGACCCTCCCCTTTGTCGGTTTAAGTAAACCATTAAGATGCTTGGCTAGCGTGGTTTTTCCTCCACCGTTTTGGCCTATGAGGGCTATTCTCTCACCCCTGGTGATGGTTAGGCTTACACCTCTCAGGGCCGTTACCTCGTTGTCGTAGGAGAACCATACATCTTCTACCTTGATTAGGGGCTCGCCGCTCACCTTCTCAGCACCTCTTCATATAGCTTGACCGCCTCCTCCAACCTAATCGGGTAATGGTTTACCTCCAGCCCAGCTCTTTCCTCGAGTATGTGGGTTAGCTGGGCCACCGACGGCGCCTCTACAGTTATCTTTCTTAGCCCCTCTACATCTGCGAGAACCTGGTCAACCTCTCCTTCGAGGACTATTCTCCCCTCGTTGAGGGCTATCACCCTGTCGGCTATGTATGCCAGCTCCTCTATCTCATGCTCCGCTATTATCAGGGTTGAGCCTGTCTTCTTAAGCTCCTTGACTGCCTCGAATACTTCCCGTTTCCCTATTGGGTCTAGGAGGGAGACCGGCTCATCGAGGACTATTATCTCGGGCTTCATGGCGAGAACTGTGGCTATTGCGAGCCTCTGCTGCTGTCCCCCGCTTAGCTCGAATGGTGAGCGTTCCTCGAGGCCTGTTAGACCCACCTTCTCCAGAGCCTCCCTAACCCTGTCTTTTATCTCCTCACGTGGGAACCCCAGCATCGCCAACCCGAACCCGACTTCCTCCTCCACTGTTAAGGCAAGTCCTGAGAGCTGGTTCTCAGGCTCCTGAAAGACTAGGCCGACCTTGGTTGAGAGCTCTGCAACCGTGTGCTCCATTGTGTCCATCCCCGCAACTATTACCCTTCCATTTATGTATCCGCCATAGAAGTGGGGAACTAACCCGTTCATGGCTTTGCAGAGGGTTGACTTGCCTGCACCGTTTGGCCCAATTATTCCCAGCGCCTCCCCCTTCTCAACCTTCAGGTTGATATCCACTAGAACGTTTGGGGTGTCGGGGTATGAGTAGGAGAAGTTCTCAAACCTGATTATCACGTTGTCCCCACCCATTGCTCTCACCCAAACAGGTATCTTAACCTAACGATTGGAGAGTAGCCCATGGTTATGTAGATGTATGCAAGCACCCCAGTGAAGAATATTATTGCTGCAAAGAACACGTAGTCCACGTTCTTGAACCTGAGTTCATACATTAGGGTCTTCTCCACGGGTGCGCTGAATCCACGGGACTCCAGGGCTATCGCCCTAATCTGGACCTTACTTATTGCGCTGAGGGTTAAGGGGATTCCCAAGGCGAGGAAGTTGAAGACCCTTCTCACTATGCTTGCCTTGGTCTTAAGCCCCCTTGAGAGCTGGGCTTGATATATCGTCCCAACCTCATCTGCTAGAAGGGGTATGAACTGGAGGGCGGCGGCAATCATGTATAGGGCCCTGAAGGGGAGCTTAAGCTTGAAGAAGAGGGCTATTATCTCCCCTAGCTTCGTGGTAAGCATGAAGAGTAGGGCGGCTGAGATGGTTACCGCTATCCTGAGAGGCCAGGTTATGGCCCATCCAAGCCCTTCCTGATATACGGGTAGATCCATACCGAACAAGTTAATCCTATAGATTATGGTCTCGTTCCAGGGGAATCCGAGGGGTAGGGAGAGTATCGGAGCCGCTATGGCTATCCATGGGACTATTATGACCACTATTGATAGGAGTATCCTCCTGAGAACTTTTCCAACCGTCGCCAGCATCAAGTTAACAATCAGGAAGATGAATGTGAGGACGAAATCATAGAAGATGTATCCCAGGAGGGATATCCAAAAAAAGTAGAGGAATTTTGTCCTGGGGTCTAGCTTGTGTATCGGTGTGTCTTTGCCTATTATGGTGGTTCGGAGAAGCCTTGACCCGAGGGTGCTCACTTAGCTCCCACCTGCTACCGCTTCCTCCTCCCTACGCATCCCCAGGACGAATCTCCTCGGGACCCTTGAGGCTATTATTAATGAGATGACGAAGGAGATGACCTTGTCAGGTATCTCTGTGCTTATGGCCTGGACATAGTTGGCGAGCCAGAAGTTCCCAGTAGAGGCGAGGGTCGCTGCGTAGATTGCTGCGGGTATGGGTTTCCAGAGTGGCCCGCCTCCGAAGAGGGCTATGGAGAGGCCTGTAGTGTAGATGGGGTAGAGGAGGCCGAAGAAGATTATGGCCATGACTATTGTTATAGGCTTCTTTAGGTCAACCCACCCCATCTTGATGAAGAACCACGTGATTATGGCGATGAGGATGTTGGCGGTTCCCCAGACCCATGCAGGCAGACCCCAGACCGTCAAGGCCATGATGATGTTGTAGAGGAAGCCGCCTATGGCTCCGACCCAGAACCCTGAGATAAGGGTTCCGAGCATGGTTGCCCAAGTATCACCCCAGATAGGCGCCTTCGTCAATTCAACCAGGACGCCGCCCACATAGTTCAACGCAGCAACCATCGGCACCATGACTACGGCCAGAATCTTCGCTCCAGTTGGAACTACTCTCTTCTGAGCCATGTTTTATCGCTTGAAAGGGGACGGAATTTATATAAATTTTTTCGGTTCCAGATGGGACATGAAGGTTATACTTGATGTAGATACTGGGACGGATGACGCCTTGGCTATAGCCCTTGCCGTGCTGTCTCCTGAAATCGAGCTGGTCGGTCTGACAACCGTTAGCGGAAACGTCCATGTTGATAAGACATCGGTCAATACTCTTAGGGTTCTTGAGTTTCTTGGGGTAGACGACGTCCCCGTTTTCCGTGGTGCTTCGAAGCCCTTGGTTAAGGAGCTTAGAACGGTTGAGTGGGTTCATGGAAGCGATGGCCTGGGAGACTCGGGGATACCTATGCCAAGAAGGAAGCCTGAGGATAAGCCTGCGGCGGAGTTTATCGTGGAGAAGCTGAGAGAATCAGGTCCAGGCGAGATAACCCTCATAGCCACAGGACCCCTAACAAACCTGGCCATAGCATTGCTCCTAGAACCGAGAATAGCCGAGAAGACCCGGGAAATAATCGTGATGGGCGGCGCCTTCGGGATAACGCCTCATGGAACAGGAAACATAACCCCTGTCTCAGAGTTCAACATATACACGGACCCGGAAGCCGCCAAGATAGTTTTTGAGTCAGGAGCCAGGGTAACATGTGTGGGATTAGACGTAACGATGGATCCTTCAGCGGTTCTTAGACCAGAGCATATGGAGAAGATGGGTAAATCTAAGTCGAGGGCAGCGGAGCTTGCTGCAAGGGTTACGAGAGGCATGATGAAGCGTGTTGGATTCTTCGCCCTCCACGACCCAATGGCTGTGGCATTAGCGGTAAAGCCTGAGCTTCTCAAGATAGAGGAGTATTATGTTCAAGTCTCGCTTGAGGAGGGGGACCTGAGAGGCCAGACGATAGCGGATAGGAGATGGTTCGTGAGGGAGCTTGGAGAGAAGCTCGGCATAAGACCCAAAGGGGCAAAAATTAACATAGCATCCTGGGTAGATGGCCCGAGATTCCTCGAATTCTTCTTGAATAGAATGGTTCAGAGTAAAAAAGACTGAGGAAGGCCGCTAGACCTCCATCTCCCGTTTAATCGAGGGTTTGACTATTAGGTCCCAGTAGGTTATGATTCCTCGCTGGTCTGGGGAGAGGAGACACTCAGAGCCGGAGTTCAGCAAGCTGTTTAGGGCTGTTTTTGCGTTCATGCCCGGCTTTATCTCCATCGCTTCCATTTGAAGCTCCGGTAATTCTCTTAGGGATTTCTGGAGGAGTTTGTCAGGACTATCTCTCAGCTTCTCCAGTATGCTGCTCCTCATAATGCCCTTTATGATGCTCTTCACAGAGATTATCCTTCTGCTTCCCTTAATGCATAGGCTTCCCACACCCTCATCCATCATGGTCCTTATCGCCTCTTCCAGAGAATTATCCTCCGAGATGTTTCTCACATTAGGGTTTGAGAAGGCCTCGGCCTCCATGGTCTCGAAGAACCGAGACCTCCCAGATAGTTCCAAGTATCTAGCTAGGTCTCTTAATCCTATGAGGTTGCTCGGCCTCCCCATCCCAAAGACTATAGAATACTTGAGGTTTGAGCTATAAAATTTCCTAATCAGGTCGTCTAGGTAGTCGTTGTATGTGGATTGGACTGCAGCCCAGCTCTTATCCCCACTCTTCGCCTCGTAGAGCCTCTTCCAGACATCCCCGCGGAGAAACTCCCTCAGAATAGTGTATCCAGTAATTACCCCATCCACCCTACCCCGATGAT
>CAZHEC010000071.1:0-6103 GCA_964531465.1 uncultured Nitrososphaeria archaeon
CTTCGAGGACACCGTCGTGATAATCGGCGACGGTCCGATAGGTTATCTAATGCTAGAGGTCGTGAAACTTAAGAATCCCAAGATGATAATAATGTCGGGACATCATGACGAAAGATTGAAAATAGCTAAAGAGCTCGGAGCAGACCTTGTCGTGAACTCAAAGAAGGAAGATGTTGTAGAGGTTGTTAAGAGGGAGACTGATGGAATAGGAGCTGATGTAGTTCTCGAGGCAGCTGGGACAGCCTCAGCCGTCAAAGAAGCAGTTGAACTGCTCAGGAAAAGAGGGAGGATGATGGTTTACGGAGTCTATGCGGAGAACGCATCCATAGACTGGAGCATAATCAGCGACATTAAGGAACTAGAGATATTCGGAGGACACCTGGCACCATATGTCTACCCAGCCGCCATAAGATTCCTCGCGAAAGGATACGTAAGATATGATAAGATAGTTACCCATAACTTCCCCTTAAAGGATTGGAGGAAGGCGATAGATACTGCAGAGAATAGGCGGGAAGGAGCCATAAAGGTATCGATGACCCCCTAAACCTCCTGGAGGATAACCGCGTTGCCCAAATCACCATATCTATTAGGCATAGACCTAGGAACAATGTTAATAAAAGCAGTTATATTCACGGCGGATGGAGAGGAAGTCTGCTCAAATGGTATAGAGGTTGGAGTGGATTACCCGAGGCCAGGCTGGGCTGAACAAGATCCAGAAATGCTGTGGAGAACAACATGCAGAGTTATAAAAGAGCTTCTCAAAAAAGCGCCCATAACGCCAGAAGACATAGTCGGAGTATCGCTGACAGGTCAGATGCATGGAACATTTCTGGTTGATAGGGAGGGGCGTCCCGCCAGACGAAGAGCAATAATATGGCTAGATTCGAGAAGCAAGGAATTAATGAATAATTTCTACAGGCAGGGCATAGCAGATACAATATACGACATCTCGGGCTGGAGATTAATCACGAGCATGCAGGTCCTCCACCTGAAATGGCTGCTCGAGAACGAGAGGGATGTCATAGATAAGGCCGAATACTTCATGGCATGTAAAGACTACATAAGATATAAGCTCACGGGCGAGGCGGCCATGGATTATACCGACGCATCAGTTACAGGATTAATGGATCTACGTCGGGCATCTTGGTCCGATGAGATTCTCGAGGTTACCGGCATCCCTGGGAGGATTCTACCCGAGCTGAAGGGTTCATGGGATATTGGGGGCGAGGTTACTAGGGAGGCCTCTGAGGAGACTGGGCTTAGGGAAGGGACGCCTGTGGCAGTTGGGGCCGGAGATATATGCGCAACCGCACTTGGGGCTGGAGCCATTAATCCTGGGCAGCTGACAGCAATAATCGGGACCGCAGGTATCTACGAGCTAACCGTTAATAGGCCCTTGCTTGATGGGAGAAGGACATACTCGGTGGCCTACCACGCCGTCCCAGGTAAATGGCTTCTCGAAGCCGTCCAGATGACTGCTGGTGCTGCCCTGAGATGGTTTAAGGATGAGTTCTGCCAGGAGGAGGTTCGAGAGGCTGGAGAGAGCGGGGTCAGCCCCTACGTCATACTAGACGAGAAGGCTAAGAATAGCTCAGTCGGCTCCAATGGAGTCATATTCCACCCATTCCTCCAAGGAGAACGCTCACCATTCGTAAACCCTGACGCAAGAGGAGTATTCTTTGGACTAGGTCTCTGGACAAAGAAAGGAGACTTAATCCGAGCAATCCTAGAGGGCGTGGCTATGGCTGCGAAAGACAACATAGAGGTCTTCAAGAAGAGGGGAGTAACCGTTAATGAGATAAGAATGACAGGCGGAGGAGCGAAAAGCCCCCTATGGTGCCAGATAATGTCAGACGCCCTGGAGACAAGAATACTCGTCCCAAAGATAAAGGAATGCGGCGCCCTTGGCTCAGCTATAGAGGCAGGAGTGGCAGCCAAAATATTCAAAAATCCAGAGGAGGGAGTCCAAAGAATGGTGAAGATCGAGAAGGAATATGAGCCAAGCCGTGAGAACGCGGAGAAGTATCAGAAATTATTCAAGCTCTACAAGAAAATATACAAAGCTCTATGGGATATCTATGGAGAGGCCTCGAAGATTTACTCAAGTATCTAACAATTTATTAAGCCCGTGGAGGCGGGTTATCCATGGCTAAGTTCAGGGTTTTGGTAGCTGGAGACACATTCATGGAACCCAGCGTTTTTTCCAGAATAGTTGAGGACACCCTAAAGAATAGTGGGCTGGATGTTGAGGTGAGAAGTATAGAGTGGCCATTCAAAGGCTACCAGCTGGGTAAAATGAAAGGAGTTAAACGTGAGGTAAGGGAGTTCGCAGGAGATCCCAAGAAATTCGCCACACTAGTGAAAGACGTGAATGTGCTTCTTGTTCACGTAGCACCCGTTACTAAGGATGTCATGGAAGCTGCCGAAGAGTTAAGAGTAATTGGGTGTGCGCGTGGAGGTCCCGTTAACGTAGATGTTGATGCAGCAACCATGATGGGTATCCCTGTGATATATACTCCTGGGAGGAATGCTGAGGCGGTGGCTGACTACACTATGGGGCTTATACTGGCCATGAGCAGAAACATAGTTAAGGCTCATGTCAGGCTTAAGGATGGTGTATGGAGTGAGGAGTTCTATGATTACCGATACTGTGGGGATGAGCTTTCAGGAAAGACTCTAGGGCTGATAGGCTTAGGGAGAGTGGGCGTTGAGGTGGCGAAGAGGGCGAGGGCATTCGGCATGAAGGTAATATCATATGACCCCTATGTATCCGAGGCTGCGATGACATCTTACGGCGTCGAGAAAGTTGAGCTGGATAAGCTGCTACATGAGTCAGACTTCGTCTCCATACATGCTAGGCTGACCACTGAGACGAGACACATGATAGGTGAGACGGAGCTGAAAACCATGAAGCCTACGGCTGTGCTGGTTAACACGGCGAGGGGAGAGATAGTGGATGAAGATGCCCTTGTAAAGGCTCTGCGTGAAGGATGGATAGCTGGAGCCGCCTTAGACGTCTTTGAGTCTGAGCCTCTCCCACCCGACCACCCCCTCCTAAAGCTCGAGAACGTCATCCTCACACCCCATATAGCGGGAGCCTCCAGGGAGACTGTTCACCGCTCCGCTAAAATGCTTGCAGAGGATACGGCGAGGATACTTAAGGGCGAGAGGCCGAGATTCTGCATGAATCCTGAAGTGTTTGAGAAAAGTTAATCACCCTCCTTCTACGTGGATTGCTAAGGTGAAAGGGTTGTGAGAGCCGCAGTATTTTACGGCCCAGGGGATGTCAGGATAGAGGAGGTGGATGTTCCGAGACCTGGCCCAGGGGAGGTCGTTGTGAGGAACTTGGTGGCCCTCACCTGCGGGACGGACCTCAAGATGTTTATCCGTGGACACCCATACGCTAAGCCCCCTGTCATCATGGGGCACGAGTTTACGGGTGTAGTCGAGGAGGTTGGCGAGGGCGTCGACTGGGTTAAGCCGGGGGATAAGGTCGTCTCGGTTAACTCGGCTCCCTGCGGCCACTGCATCTACTGCAAGCTCGGAAAGTTCAACCTCTGCGAGAATCTAAGTGAGACCATCATCGGGTTCACAGTCAACGGAGCATACGCAGAATATCTGAAGCTTCCCCAGAGAATCGTTACCTTCAACCTATATCATCTGCCCCGGGGGGTGGAGCCGGAGGAGGCTGCCCTACTAGAACCATTCGCATGTGTTGTTAGGGGGCAGAGGCAGATAAACATAGACGTGGGGGACACGGTTGCGATTATAGGAGCAGGCCCGATAGGCTTGATGCATATGCTCCTTGCGGGGCACTCGGGTGCAGGGAAGGTAATTATGCTTGATATTAGCTGGGATAGGCTTAGGTTCGCCGAGGACCTCGGGGCAGACGTGGTGGTGAATAGCGGTGAGGAGGATGCGGAGGCTAGGGTCAGGGAGGAGACGGATGGGATAGGTGCTGATGTGGTGATAGAGGCGGTGGGTAGACCCGAGACATGGGAGCAAACCCTAAGGCTCGTCAGGAAGGGCGGGACAATCCTACTGTTCGGAGGCCCGCCCAAGGGAACCCAGGCCTCATTCGACACCTACATGACCCACTACGGCGAGCTGACCATCCAAGGCTCCTTCCACCATACACCCCAAGACGTAGTCAGAACACTGAGGCTAATCCAGTCCAAGAAGCTCCCCCTAAGAAAACTGATAACAAACAGGGCGAGGCTCGAGGACATAGTAAGCGTCTTCGAGAGACTCAAGCAGGGAAAGGAGATAAAAGTAGCCATCACATTCTAATCAATTAAACTTAGATGACACATAAACTATAGGTAACGTTCTTTTTCATCATTCTCTAAAGCTTACGTGGGTACAGGGCTAACTTAACTCTGTTAAACCAAAAATTAGGGGTTGTCCTGCTTAGCGGCCCCGGGTGGGTCTAGCGTCCCTTACCATTCTTCAGCGGTCTCCACAACAATCCTCTTTAGACTGGGGGAACCCGTCCTCCTCCCTCCTGACATCATGCATGACCAATGATAACAGTAAGCATCTTGGGGATAAGCATTACAGATCCGGTGAAAGTAGGGAGAGATAACATGGTGGGTAAGAGGCTCCATGGACTACCTAGTCCAGATAGGGGATACGTATACAAGTGTATGGCCACGGTAGACGAAGTTGTTAGGATAGGGACAATAAGGATAAGGGGGCCTAGTTAAGCTGTATGAGGCCAGGAACCCGCATTACAGAATACACCGCAATACCCATTTAGGCGTCCTACATGCAGAGCAACACTAAGGAGTAGAAATCCAAAGAATAAACCCGAAAAACAAAAGTATAAGAAATTTAAGAACAGATACCCGGCTCCGTGTTTTTCGGTTGGTGTTTATAAGGTCTTTATATAGAAAAGACTCGAACCAGCCGAAGATTCAACATGGCTGGATGCCCTAAAACATATATACCTGACTTGTTATATGTATATACAATTGGAGGATGTATGTGATGGTTTCAGTAGGAGTTTATATACGTGTGGATAAGAAGTTTCTCGAGGAATTTACTAAAAAAGCACGTTCACTAGGTATGAGTAGAAGCGAGGCTATTAGAAGAGCGATGGAGCTTTTCTTGGAAGCCAGCAATGGCATGAGCGCCACCTCAAAGATGAGGGGGATAATTAAAAGTAGATTATCGCTGAAAGATCTTGAGAAAGCGTACATGGTGCATAAACTGTGAAAATCTTCATAGACTCCTCAATATTCCTAAAGCTATTTCTGGATGAAGTGAATGCTAATAAAGCCCAGGAACTTCTTGAAGCGGTAGAAACGAACAAGCTCCTTGGCTATACTACACCAATAGTTTTAGAAGAGATAATGTTTAAGTTAATTTTTGCGAAGGCAAGCGATGCTCTGGGAACAAGTAGTATTTGGAAGATAAGAAAGGCCATTTTATCTAAAAAGAAGGTTAAGGAAGCATGTATTACAACAATAAACACCTTCCTAGATTATGTTGAGTATATGACTGGTAGAGGGCTCAGGATAGAGCATGTCACATACGAAGACTGGAGGAGATCTATCGAATTTATAGAGCGTTATGGGTTATTGCCAGCCGATGCCCTACATCTAGCTGTTGCATTAAGGATAAAGGCCGATGCTATAGCAACATTCGATGAGGACTTCAAGAGGGTAAAGGAAGTGAATATTATTCCTTAGTCAAGGATATTGCACGGAGGATTAAGTTTCTTCTGGCTCATCCTTCTACGATAACTTTCAGGCTTCGTCCCGCATCTTTTGCGGCCTGAAATGCTTTGTCTGCTTCTTCGAGTCTGAATTTGTGGGTTATGAGTTCTTTGAGGCTTATCTTTCCAGAGGCTATTAGTGTGAGCATCTGGTTGGTCTCGACCTCGCTGGTTGAGTAGCTCGTGATTATGTTGGTCTCCCTTAGGAAGAGTGTGGAGAAGTCTATCTCGGCTCTCTCTCCCTTCTCAGGCGCCCCGAAGATTAGCAGGACTCCCCCCTTCCTGATAGTATCTAGGACTGTTGGGAGGGGCTTTACGGTGGGGGTTGCAAGCACGCCTATATCCACGCCCCTTCCATCCGTGGCTCTCCTCCCCTCCTCGGGG
>CAZHEC010000072.1:0-6089 GCA_964531465.1 uncultured Nitrososphaeria archaeon
GTTAAGGGCTGTTCCCGCCTCATCAGCCGAGCCGAGCCTACGCTCAAGTATTACAAGGAGGGCCAGGGTCTCCTCCAGGCTCAGGCCCATGGCTTTGGCTGTTGCCCCAACATTCGCCAACCCTTTCGCAAAGTCAGACGCTGTCCCTATACCCATCCTGGAGGCGTTCACCAAGGCGTCCATAACCCTCATGGCCTCCCCTCCCGTTAGACCGAACTGGGCCATAACCTGGACCAGGCTGTCCGCAGCCTCCCTGAACCCCACGCCCTCTATCCTCGCCATGACGAGTGCAGCGCCCAAGGCGTCCACCGCCTCCCTACCCGAGAGACCCGCCTTAACGAGCGAGTCTAGAGCTTCAGCCGCCTCGTTTACCCCTACAGCGAACTGTGTTGAGGCGGAGATTGCTGCGGCCCTCAGGGTCGATGATAGCTCCTCTATCGGTTGGCCGGGTTCTGCGGCTAGGGCAGCTAGCCGGGTTATGGAGCGCTCGAATTCTGCGAAGGCTTTGATGCTTTCCTCGGCGAATGACCTCACCGAATCTATTGTCCGGTAGATTGTGTCTGCTGCTAGGAATCCTATCGCCTCTCTTAGTATGCTGCCCATCCGTAGGAGGGATGCCGACGCCCTTCCACCCTCACGTTCAATTGTCTGGCCGAGGCTTCTCACGGTTTTCTCAAGCCTCTTCACCTCACTACTAGCCCTATCGACGGCTTCGACAACAACCCTTACCTGATACTCTCCTATAGGCATCTCCTACACCCTCCGTCTAGCACTCCTAGGCCACATCCTATCCCGTCTACCCGAGACCCTGCCTGCGGCCGTGAGACTTCTCCGAAGCTCTTTTAGGAGGAGTGCGTCGAAGTAGATTGAGGCTGGGTCTGGGACGCCGAGGAGCCTGCTAGGTGGAACGCCGTAGAATGTGGAGAGGGTCATCACCGTATCCCTGAGGCCTCTGCTCCTCCGTAGAAATTTGCGGCCTTCACAGCCCTGTTTATCTCCTGTGTTACGTGGGCTATGGCCTTGAAGACAAGCTCTACCACATGCTCCCTCCTAGGCGTGGGGCTTACACATCTCTCGGTGAAGAGTCTAAGAGCTTCCTCAAGCTCCTTCGATGCCTCAACCGCCTCCTTCAGGCTTCCTGGAATCTTGCCGAGGGCTGGAGCCATGAAGTTTATCACGGGTATCATGTAGGCTGGGACGTCCACGCTATACTCCACGTCCTCGACCTTGATTTTTATCGACTTCACTAGTATCCCTCCTCATCGTTCCTGAGAATGACCTTCACAACGTCGTCTCCCTGGGGCCTCACAGCAACGAACTCTATGCTCTGGACAACCATCTCGGATGAAGAGACCTCGGCTGACCACGAATCATAGATTATCCTGGGAAGAGTTATCACGAGCTGATATCTGTATCCAGCCTCTATCTCGGAGCCTGTGAAGGATATGGTTAGGCTTGTCTCTTGGTCTTGGAGGAACCTATCGAGATGCGTTCTATCAAGGAACCGTATATCCATGCTGCCGGAGACCTCCAGCTCGCCCAGCTCATGCCTCGTCAGATACTTGGAGCCTATGACATGGTGCTCTGCGTCAGGGTTGTTGTTTATTTCGAGGCTTAGGGCCTGGAGTTCGGCTGGTTGGCCGCCGACCTGTATCTCTGCGTCGTGGCTCGTCCAGTCCCTTAATTGCGGGAACGAGGGAGCTGAGGGTGTGGCAGACTCCTCCCTTACACCCAGTATCGTCAGGGTTGCTGACGCATATTCTCCTGGGGCGACCTCTATGGTTAGGGATTCTCCTATCGCTCCTATCACTCTCCTGGCCATGCCTTCTGCTCCCAGCTCTATAGTGTATGATGGCGGCTGGACCCCAATCTCCAGAGGTGTGAAGGTGTGCTCGTAGACGTTTGGTGCGTTGGAGGGGTCTGGCTGACTGGTGGATATGTTGCCGAGGGTCATTAGGAGTGGGTCTCCCACATTCTTGGGGTTTAGGTAGAACTCCACCTCGCCTCTAGCCACCGCCTTTCCAGGAGCATAATCGCTCACCCACCTACCCGCAATCGTTCTCCTCCTAATCACGGGCTTCTCTAGAGAGATATCGAATCTAACGGCGTCTAGGAATCTGGTTGGAGTAGATGGGGCGTCTAGAGCCGACTGCTTACCGAGTCCAACATACCTTGACATCGCATCGCCACCTATAGCTCAGCCAATTTTTGTAAAGCGTGAGAGAATCTGTGCCGAGACCTCTCCCGCCCTCGACAGGATATACTCCGCAGTCCTCCCCATAATCTCCGCAGGCCTCGTTCCAGGATGATGAACCACCTTGGCGTAGATTATCTCCCCCTCCACTATGAATCGGAGGACGGATGCATTCCTAGGTCTTATGATGTGTGGCCGTGTTCCATACTCCACGTATGGTGCGTAGGGTGCCTCGGCTCCACCCATGATTATCTCCCTTCTCCCCAGCCTGCCCGAGATTCTCAGGCTTCTTAGTAGCCTGCCGCTTCTCCTAGGCGTGATTCCCCTTACGTATCTAATGCCGATCTCCGATAGTCTGTCTATTATCTTGTTCCCGGCTTCCAGCATCTGTGCATGTATTCTTGTTAGCTCTGGTGTGGTTTCCATGCTTAGGCGGAGTCTCAGGTCTCTACCACCACCTCGACCCTCATGACCCATCTATGGCCGTATCCCTTCTCGGCTGGAACCTCTTCTCTGAAGAACTCGGCGGAGGGTTCGACCCTGGCAGCGACTCCTCCCAGCGTTCTATCCTCCATGAGTCTATCGTAGAGGCTCCAGTGAATCCTCTTGACCTCCATGTATGCTTTCTGGGGGTCAGGGTGGACAACGTCTATCACGTATTCGAACCTCCATCGGTGAATTCTCTTCCTCCCCGTTATGGTTGAGTCTATGCTCTCTCCATCTCTTATCCAGACGAAGACCCTTGGGGAATGGAATGACCCGGTCTCCGCGACCGAGACCTGCCTCACGCCTTGGATGGACTCGGCCAGGGACTTCAGCCTCTCCTCAACCCTGTTGAAGAGCTCCTCCACGCTCATCTCCTACGCCTCCTCCTAACATTCACATACAGCTCCTGATACATCCTGGAGAGTTTCTCGAGTTTTGAGCGTATTACCAGGAGTTCTATGAGGTATAGGGCGAGGATGATTGAGTATAGTATCGTCAAGATAGTCGTCTCGTTAATTACCACCTGAATCATGTTCTCCGTCTAGGAATGAGACTAATTTCTGTCCCCTCTTAATCTCTGCTGCTAAGACCCCTGCCACAAGGTATCCTAGCTCACCTCCACCTGCTTCTAGGAGTGCCCTGGCGACCTTGACGGCCTCGCTGAACCCTTTTGCCTCGAACTCCTCCAGCCTGAATCTCTGGGAACCCCTCGCCTTCCAGAAGAAAGCATACCTCATCCTCTCACACATTCCCGATGCTCACCTCCATGGACTTCTCCTCCTCGTGGAGAATCTCCATGACCTCCCTGAGGGTGTGGCCGCATGAGAGCCTGACCTCCCATAGATTGAGCCTGGCACCCCTGTGTATAGGGCAGAGGCCCCCTATCTCTGCTTCGAGTCTCTGAGCCTGCCCTATCATCTCCATGATGGTTAGCTTCCTCATGGTCTCGGCCAGCCTCTCCACACTTCTCTCCCCGCCTCGCTTAACCCTCACAGACCTCCTGCCCTCTTCTTCCTCTCCCCCCTCCACCTCCTCCAGGAGGAGAAGCTGCTCATACGCTTCATCGAAGGTCCTAAGCTCTCTCAGCCTAGGCCAGAACCTGCTCCTATACATCCTGAGGCACTTGGAGACATGCTCCTGGCTTAGGCCGAAGAGGTGGGCGGTGTCGCTCTGGGTCCAGGGCTTCCTCCTATTATTCGTGGCGAATATTTTCCCGGCCATCTTCTCGAGGGAGATGTGGGCTCTGGCCACGGCCTCCACCACCTCATCCCACCTCAGCTCCTTCCTATGCGTGTTCTCAACAGACTGTATTACCTCAGCCAACCCACGTGGAACCACTTGGACAACCACGTGCTTGACCCCGCCCTTACGGAGAGCCTCAAGCCTCCTGTAACCCGCCACAAGGTTCAAGTCCTCGTCGACGACTATCGGGGAGACCCAGCCCAGCAGGGTGATGGAGCGGGTAAGGGACGTCAGGTCGCCGACATCCCTCCTAATCCGTCCCCTACCAACCCTGATACTATCGATATTCACGACCCTAAACATGTCCGCATGCATCGCGAGGGCATCGAATATCAGCAGAGATAAGCCATGAGGGAGGGGAAGGGGTGTGTGAAAGTGTGTTGGTATAACATATGGATTACTTTGGTATTACGTTCAGCAATTTCTAGAATTTTCGATTTTTTCGAAAATGTTATACATGATTTGTAGCGTGGTGTAGCTAATGGGCTGGGGCAGGAGATTAAGGGTTTCTCTAGCTCTTGTTCTCTTGGGGCTTCTCGCCGTCTCTATGGCTGTTAGCTTGACTGTTGGTAGGCCGAGTTTCGACCTACCCTCGGAGGTCGAGCTCTTCCAGACACTCTACCCCATAAGGTTTCCGGGTATAGAGTGGGGTTTTAGGGCGAATATCCTAGACCTACCTCTTCTTAAGGCTGGCGGGGAGCTATGGAAGGATTACGGGCTCGTGGGCGTCAACGATATGCTGATAACCCGCAGGTATCTGGACTATCCATATATTGTTTGGACCGGGAGCTACAGGCTCATAAACGATGACCCGAATAGGTATAACCTAGACACTCAGCCTGAAACCTGGGCCCTCCATGGCCATGTAGCCCTGACAAGCTGGAAGGGAGGAGACCTGGACACCATCGTGCTGCATACCGCAGGCCACAACAATCAATACCGGCTCATAGACCAGCAGCCTAAATTTACTTTCGTATTAGAAAAGAACTGGGGCATAATAATAAACTCGGTTGAGAAGCTGAGTAAGGAGAGAGTCTCCAGCACGGAGGCCTGGACGCTTTTAGGCAGCCTAACACAGTATAATCCTCGCACCCTCACCCATCAAAACTTTGTATGTTATGTAGCTGTGACTCCCTCAATGTATAGACCTAGTATATTCTATGAGATTGGGATTGTAGCCCTCGACGCTGATGGAAAAGTTCTTTGTCGGCAGTTCTTTGATGGATATCCTGTTGACTTGGATGATGATGGGGTTGAGGAGGTTGTGGCCGTTGGCATGGCATATGATTCCACCTATCTGAGAGACTTTCCTGCGATAGCTATCCTAGACGTGAGTTTAGATGGAGTGGTTATTCTCGATTATAGGGTTCTCAGGCTGGAGAAGGTTGTTAAGGACTGTGCTAAGAAAAGCTGGTTCCTGACCGTGGATTTGATTGGCCAGAAAGGCAAGAGCTGGTATTTCTTAGCCGGCGGAGTCTGCCATCATACCTCGGGTGAGCTTAGGGGCCTCTTCACGGTCTTCAAGGTGGATAATCACCCAGCCATTCAAATTTACGGGAATCCCGAGGCAACCATCACGGACTTCAGGATAGATACTGAGGGAAACATGACGAGCAGCTATCAAACGCTGGTTACCGACAGCTTCCCCGACGCCTCTATACCCCTCACAGAGATACGCCCAGTCTATTACTCAGCCACGGCTGTTGAGGATGATATCCATAGTGGTGGAGCGCTTCTGGAGAGCGTGGTCGACCTCACGGACCCAAGCAGACCCGTCGTTACGGTTAGGCAGCTCCAATATGTGGATGACGTGGATTGGTGGTCTATAGCAATACATCCCTCAGAGCCCGTGTTTCTCCTGGCGGGGAGGTGGAGTAAGAACCACACCAACGTGATTCATGCGGTTGACGTGAACCCGCCCTACGCCGTAGCCGACCAGGAGAACTATCCACCTTATCCGAGGAATCCTACTCTTAGGGATAGCACGGAGCCCATGGGGTTCACGGAGATAGCCGTGGAAGATGTGGACCTCGACGGCGAGCTTGAGATAGTGGGTATAGGGCTAATCAAGAGGAATCCTGGGGGTGATGAAGCCGACATATTTGACAAGCCTGGGGGCGGCCCGGTCCTCATGCCCTTCATCATGGTTATCGGCAGAACTTCCATC
>CAZHEC010000073.1:0-6020 GCA_964531465.1 uncultured Nitrososphaeria archaeon
GAGAGCTGGAGGAGGCCGAGACAATAACCGTCCTGACGCCCGAAGGTGTAGAGGAACAGGTCCAGATAAGGGTTGGCAAGAGGGCCAGGATTAAATGCCCCTACTGTGGTGAGACAACCCTTACAACCCTCCCGCAGGAGGATGAGCTGGAGGAATTCATGGAGAGACGATATAGGATTAGGTTCAAGTGCTCCTCATGTGGAAGACCTATAGATGTAGACTCTGGCATGGTGTTAAGGAAGGTTAGGGGTGAGTAGGATTGGAGGGGAACCCCCTGATAATTATGCTGGGATGGAGGGTTAGGAAGTTGAGCCTAGAGGAGATATCGCAGGTCTTGGCAGCCGTGGCCCAGATGGGTGAGGGAGCATTCACCCTTACAGACCTATTCCAGCTTCTCCCACAGGAGATGGGGAAGAGTAGGAAGAAGAGGAGGAGTGTGGGGAACCTGCTCCAGAACCTTGCAAACCTCGGATACCTCTCCAAGCCCAGTGAACGTAAGTGGGTTAAGAACGCTCCGACCCTCAGCCATTACCTAAGCCAGGCCCTCCTAGACCTCTCGGCCATCGAGAAGAAGACCGTCCAGAAACCTAGGAAGACGAGGGTTATGGAGAGGAGGGAGAGGCTGAACCCTCCCTCTTCAAGGTGATGGAGCCTTCCCAGTCTAAGGGTAGCTCGACGAACCTCCACTCCTTTCCGAGAAACCTAGCTGCAATCATGGGCTTGGGATGTATATCCCCCCCACAGTGGGGGCACCTGACGACGAACATCCTACAGAACTCTAGAAGCCTGCCCACCTGCTCCTCATTCAGGGTGATGTATGGCTTACTGCTCGACTTAACCTCTATCGCCAGAAGCTCGCCGCCATCCACGGCTATCACATCTGGCTTAGCCATCTTACCCGCACCGCTTCCAGGAGTCCTCACCGCATAGTATCCAGGCTCACCCCTTCTAACAAACTTCTGGACCAGATAATACTCACCCTCATAACCCATCCTCGCCTTATACCTAGGCGATGAAGCATCCCTCGGCCTCTTCGGCATACATAGAAGGAGTCAAGACCCAGATTTATTACCCATACATCTAGTCCGCCCAGGGTATTATCGCAGGCTGGAATAATCTTTTAGAATTACTTTTTACAGGTGGCTGGAGCGATGGAGCCGCCGAAGGCTATAGTTAGGAGGAAGCATAGGGAAGTTATCAAGATTAGGGAGGGCCGGGGCTTCTCTCCCAGGGAGCTTAAGACGGTGGGGTTAAGTGTTAGGGAGGCTAGGAAGCTGGGCCTCTACGTGGATGAGAGGAGGAAGAGCCTGAGGGAGGAGAACGTGGAGGCCCTCAAAAGATTCCTGGAGGCGGTTAAAAGTGAGTAAGGCCCTCGAGCTAATAAAAGCCCATGAACGCTACCGCAGAAAGACGATAAACATGATCTCAAGCGAGAATGTTATGAGTCCAGCCGCCCTCAAGGCCCTTGCAACAGACTTGACCGGGAGATACTCTATTAGGCCCGAGTATTATGGTGGAACCAGGGTTATCAGGGAGCTATGGGAGTATGTTGAGGAGCTTGCTGTGAAGCTGTTTAGGGCTGAGCACGTTATAGTTGAGCCTATCTCTGGCCACGTGGCCGCACTCCTGGTCTCTCATACATTCGCAGGCAGGGGGAAGCTCGCTACAATTCCGAGGGAATGCGGGGGCTATCCTGGATACCAGCCCTCGAGGATACCCGACCTGCTGGGCATAGAGCTGATACAGCTTCCCAGCACAAGCGAGTATCTTCTACCGCTGGTCGAGGAGAGCCTAGAGGTGATTAGGAGGGAGAGGCCTGACCTACTAGTCCTAGGTGGAAGCCTGATTCTCTTCCCACACCCAGTAAAAGAACTCTCTGAAGCCGTCCACGAGTATGGAGGTGTGGTCGCCTTCGACGCATCCCACGTCCTAGGCCTCATAGCGGGTGGAGAGTTCCAGGACCCCCTCCGTGAGGGAGCAGACCTAATCTACGCCTCAACGCATAAAACTTTCCCAGGACCTCAGGGTGCTATAGTCTTGACGAGGGATGGAGGCATCTATGAACGTATTCTCCCAAACCTCTACCACAAGCTCGTGGATAATATCCATCTGAATAGGCTGGGCGCCCTCGCCATCACCCTAGAAGAGATGACTAGGTTCGGGAGACAGTATGCTAGGAGGATTGTGGAGAACGCTAGGGAGCTGGCTCAGGCCCTAGACTCCCTCGGGATACCTGTAAAGGCGAAGGACAGGGGATTCACTAGAAGCCACCAAGTAATACTCGATATACCTGATGGGATTAGGAGGGAGGAGGTGAGGGATAGGCTGGAGGAGTGCGGGATAATAACCGACGCCGACACCAGGCTTGGGACAAACGAGGTCTCGAGGAGGGGTATGGGGAGAAGGGAGATGAGGAAGATAGCGAGGCTCATCCACGATGCATTAAACGGGGGGGACACCAGGAAGATTAGGAGGGAGGTTCAGGAACTACTCAGGAGATTCAGCAAGATAAGGTATTGCTAGGGTTCATCCACCATCCGGGTAGAGCTTCTCGGCGACCTCAGGTAATCCGAGTTCAAGGAGCTTCTCACGGGTAGGCCATCCACGCTCATCCCACCCACGCTTCCTATAATAGAGCCTCAGCATCTCCATGAACTTCTCCCTATCCAGCCTCCAGCCTTTAACAGGTCCCTCGGGCACGGGGTCCTCGAACTCTCTGAGAGGAGGCATGTCGTATCTAGAGTCAACCCCCTTCCTTAATATGGCTATGGCCCTGGTTATGTTCCAGACCTTCTCACTCCTCAGGAGCAGGTCATCTATGCTGAACTCCCTGCCCACTACTGCTGAGTAGGCTTCGGCGTGGAGAGATGGGTCTACCGATAGTTCGGCGAAGTAGAATCTGCAGACCCCGAGCATGTCGTAGAGCGGTCTTAGGTGCTGGAGGTAAATCACCCTATCAACCTTCTCCTCCCCGTAGCTCTCCCTCCCAACCTGGACATCATAGGTTATGGCCCAGCTCCTGTTATGATGACCTCCTATATCGCAGGTGGCATAGCTCAAGGCCATGGCCGGAGCAGCCCTATGGTCATATGCGCTTATCTCCAGACCCTTAACATGCATGGCGAACTTCTCGGAACCCTTCCCTATTCTCTCGGCCAAGGCCTTGACCCCCTGCGCCATCAGGTCTCCGAAGCCCTCCCTCTTCGCTATCATCTCTATCATCCTATAGATTGCCTCCGCATTACCCCACCTGGCATCTACCCCAATCTCTTCCTGCGTTATCAGGCCCTTCTCATAACACTCCATCACGAATCCTAGGACTGCGCCCGTGGAGATTGTGTCGAGGCCGTAGTAGTCGCAGAGGTAGTTTGCCCACATGACCTTCTCGAAGTCTCCTAAGCCGAGGTTGGAGCCCAGCATGGCGAGGTTCTCGTAGTCCGCCACAACCCTATCCTTCTTCTCGAACTCAATCACGTGGCCGCATGGGGTTATGCAATTAGAGCAAGGGGTTGAGGCGACCTTCTCCTTCGAGACCACCTCTCCCCCAATCTTATCCGCATACTCGAAGACCGTGGACTGGAAGTTTCTTGTTGGGAGGGCTCCCACCTCGTTGGCCCACTCGATTGTGCTGGTTGTCCCATACTTCAGCCACGTGGAGTAGTTATCGCTCTGCTTAACAGCCTTCTGGAACTTCCTCGCAACCTCCGCCAGCCTCTCCCTGTCAGCCACCTTGACCTCTCCCGTCCCAGCAGCCACTATAGCCTTAACCTTCTTGGAGCCCATCACCGCGCCCATCCCCGTCCTGCCCGCCTGTGCATGCCTAAGCTTCCCACGGTCCCAGTCCACGTTTATCGCAGCGTAATACACCATCCTCTCCCCCGCTACTCCTATGGTGGCAACCGAGCATGAGCCGTATCTCTCTGTAAGGAGTTTATCAGCCTCCCTTGAGTGCATTCCCCATAGGTTGTTTGCCGGGTGAATCTCCACCCTGTTGTCGGCAACTAGTAGGTAGACGGGTTCGGGTGCGGCTCCACGGATAATTATGCCGTCTATTCCGGCTCTTCTCATCCTGTTCCCGAGGAAACCTCCCACGCTACTGTCTCCGTAGATTCCTGTCGCCGGGCTTATTGCAGCGAAGGATGTCTTCCCACCGCTCTGGAAGATTACCCCGTTAAGCGGGCCCGTGGCCACGACCAAGACATTAGAGGGATGTAGCGGAGCAACTATTTTGTCAAGTTCCTTGAATATAGTGTATGCGCACCATCCTCTCCCGCCTATGAAGTCGAAGGCCAGCCTCTCATCAATCTCACGATACTCTACCTTACCATCCGAGAGGTTTACCTCAGCTAACCTCCCGTAGCCTAACATTTCTCCGAGAGACTATCCCGCTGTCATCTTAAACCTTTCCCAATCCTACAAACCTGGTTAACCTAACCTGGCTCTTCATAAGCCTTAGTATAACGCTATTTCGCTCCCATAATATTCTCGGAGACCATGTATGCCTATCTAGGGCGTTTAGAGCCTCATCAAGCCCATCATAGGTCTCGGCCTTACCCAAAGCCCTACGGCATATCTCACGGAACCTCCAAACCCCTAATGGAATCCACCCCTCCCTAACCTCAGCCACAACAATCACTGAGGCCTGCCTCCTAATCTTGTATAGATGTTCGAGGACCGGGAGCCTCAGTGCGTGGAAGGCTCCTCCAACCTCCTCGGGGTATCTATCAGGCTCGCCTGGGAGCTCGTGGTCCCTGTATATCCTGACTCCTCCCTTATGCCATATCTCGATTACCTCGAACATCCATGGGCCTGGAAGCATGAGTATGGAGACCTTGTTATGGTGGGCTTCGTGGCCATAGACATGATAGCTATTTATCCAGCTATTCTCTTTTACCCGCCTTCTCAGCCACTTACCTATCTGGTCGTCGACTGCAGTTATGCTCCACTCGGTTGGGACGAGCCTCCTCCACCTCTTGGTCCCTATGAGGCCGAGGGACAGGAGCCTAACTATCTGATTCAGGCTTACCCCGCTCCGATACAGCTCGACAACGGCCCTTGAAGCCTTTAGGTCTATGTCTGATACAATCTTCTCCACAATCCTTGGGACCGGCGGGTTGGATGCCAGGACGGCTTTCTCGATACTTGCGGACGGCCCCCAGGGAGCTGACCTAACCATGAATCCTGGCATGATTCGGGGCTCCTTACTGAACCATAACTCCACATCCGTTGGCGTGTAGGCCATTCCTAGCTCCTGGACTAGCTGAAGTATTCTTCCAGGCTCCCTCGCCTCCCTAACATCTGCACGAATCTTCCCTCTCACGAGGCTGAGCCTCATGGATAGAATCTTCTCCAGGGGTATGTCGAGCCAGAGCTCCGGCCTCTCCATCAGGCTTGTATCCTCTATTAGGGGTGGGGTGAGGGGGCCAACATAGATTCTCGGATAGCCCCATGAGCCTACGAGGGATGAGGGAGGCGAGGAGCCGAAGAGAACCCTAGACGACTCAACCCTCCCGAGAAGACTCCTAAGATGCCGGAGGTAGGGGCATGTATCAAGCCTGCAGAGCTTATAGTCTCCGAGGCAGACAGGGCATGGGCTCCTCTCGGCCTCGGCCTCACCCCTCCCGTAGAGCCTCGCCTGACCAACCACCAAGAACATGAGTGCATTAGATGCTCTAAAACCCTTGGCTAACGCATCGGGCATCCGCAGGGCTTCCGGCCGCAGAGGGGGCATCCATCCCCGTATTTGGCCAGCACGGCCTCCTCCAAGTCCACGCCCACCACGTTGCAGAAGCTCAGGAGCCATGCCAGTAGGTCTGCCACCTCGCCCTCAAGCCCCTCACCCTTAATGTATGCGTCAGCCACCTCACCAGCCTCCGAGAGCATCCACAGCAGGGTCCTCTCAGCACCCCTCCGCCTATCCCTCTCCAAATAAATCTCCGCCATAAGCCCCTGAAGCTCTCTCAGCCCAACCATACCCAACAAACCAGCCAAGCCAGCCATTAACCCTTAACACAACCAAC
>CAZHEC010000074.1:0-6001 GCA_964531465.1 uncultured Nitrososphaeria archaeon
TCTCCGTCGAGGCACCATATTCCCTGAGGCTTTCTTCCGAGACCACCTCGGCTAGCATATAGAGGAAGAAGGGGTCCCTTCTCACCGCCCTGTATGCCTCCTCCGCATTCTCTGAGACTGACGCCATGACGTAGGCTCCCTTCTCCACCCTTCTTCCAGCCCTCTCCTCACCCCTCCTAACCCACTCAATCATCCTGGCAACATCCCTCGGCGTGAGGACTCCAGGGGAGGTAATTACGCCGTCGACCATCGAGGGGGCCCTTGTAAGGGTTAGTCGGCTTAGCGAGGCAAGGTAGATGGGTATCCTCTTGACTGGTTTTGCGAGAAGTCTTAGATTCTTGACTTTATAGAACTCTCCATCAAGCTCTGCTACACCTCCGTCCAGAACCATCCTCAGAACCTTAACTGCCTCTATTAATCTTCTCAGGGGCCTGGTCTCCGAGACCGGGTGGACAGGGTATCCTATAAGGGGGAGCCAGGGGAAGCCGCCCAACCCTATCCCCAGTATAAATCTCCCCCCACTCTCGTTCTGTATGGTGATTGCCGAGGAGGCTGAGAGGACCGGGTGCCTGGTTATGGCGCTTATGCATGCGACTCCAAGCCTAATCTTCCGGGTTTCCCTCGCCAGAATCAGGAGTGCGGCCATGCTATCTCCGATTAGTGGGTTTTCATGGAGCCAGAAGGAGTCGTATCCAAGGCTCTCGGAGGCGGAAGCAGCGTCTATCAGCTCCGATGCAGGGTGCTTAAGGTTAAGTCCCACGCCTAGTTTAGCCATCAAAGCTCACCGCAAGGGTATGAGTATCCCGAGTATTTCACCAATAATCAACATTATGCCGAACTTGAGGGTTAGCTGGGCGGTCAGGGGGTCCGCCGCCTCTGGAACATGGGTTTTAAAGAGCTTGATTAATGAGAGTGCTTGGGGCAGTGTTAGGAAGGTTAGGATGCTGAAGGGAGTCAGTATCCTCATGGCCACTAGTATTGGAACCAGCAGATATACTGATATGATTGTCCACCTGTATAGCTCTACACTACGCTCTCTGCCGAGAAGTGTTGCAAGTGTTGTTATGCCTACACTACCATCATAATCAATATCTCGTATATTGTTTGCCAGCAGAACCATGGCTACGAGCAGTCCTATAGGTATCGAGGCAAGCAACGGCTTTGGGGAGAGGACCCCCATCATAACATAGTATGCTCCTCCAACCATTAATGGACCCCACACGAGGAAGACTGCAGGTTCCCCGAAGGCCTTATACTTAAACGAGATTGGGTCGGATGTATAGAAGAGGCTGAAGAAGAAGCCTGCCAGGGCTAAAGCAATTATGAACGGCCCCCTAAGCATAGCCAGGTATCCAGCTATGAGAAACACCATAATATAGAGGATAGCTATAACTGTCGCAAAGCTGCGCTTATCTATCTGGCCTGTTATGAGCGGATGAGGCCTATACCTGGTTGTAGGCGCCCCAACCCTATCAACCCCATGCTTAACATCAAAGTAATCATTCGCCATATTGGTGGCTGCATGGAATATGATTAGGCCTAGGAGTGTTAGGAGGTATAGGGGTAGACCTACGAGTGGGTTGAGGCCGTCTGAGACTGCTATAATGTAGGCGAGGGAGGCTGAGACCACAGTCATTACGAAAGACCATGGCCTAGCCGCGAGGAACCAGACCTTCAGCATCATCAAGCTAGAAGGAGTATGCGGCCTACATATAGGCTTTAGCCCAACTCAACCAAGAGGGGCGAGGACGAAGACCAGCTCGGTCCAGATTATATGGGATATTATGGGGGTGAGAAGTGTTCTTCTCCATAGGTAGAGGAACCCCCATAAGGCTCCTGCTATTAGAGCCGCCAAGACTAAGGGGATGTTAAGGGTTGGTAGATGAATCATGGAGTATACCAGTGTGGCTGAGATGAAGCCTATAACCCGTCCTAGACGTATCTCTAAGACATCCTGTATAAACCCCCTCCAGAAGACCTCCTCACCCACACTAGTATAAATCAAAACAAGGAATATTATGTAAAGAGGGGCACCATAGGCAAGCTCGTAGACCCTTGAGGCCCCACCAGATACAAAACTGGATAGGAGATTATAGCCTACTTGGAATAATAGATGGAGGATTAGCCCGGAGAATACTCCTAAGATGATGTCGGGAGGTCTTGGCTTTAGCTTCCTCAACAAGTCTCGGTGAATATAGATGGAGTATGATAGGAGTATGGAGACAAATACTGGAAGCCTTATCCAGAAGTTTCCGAGGAGGTTTGTATTGAAGAGGAGCGTCCAGAGGATTATTGACATAGACACTCCCCCAATTACCTTGACGCTAGAAGTGTTCATGGATCATTCGGTCCCCCATCTAGGGTATAGGGAATGCTCTATACCCATAGCATCTAAAATCCTGCCCACCACGTAGTCCACTATATCCTTAATGGTTCTAGGCTTTGTGTAAAATGCGGGCATCGCCGGGATAATTATCGCTCCAGCCCTTGCAGCCTTCAGCATATTCTCTAAATGAATTACGGAGAGAGGCGTCTCACGTGGCACCAATATTAGCTTTCTACCCTCCTTCAATGCCACCTCGGCAACCCTAAGTAGAAGATTATCGGAATATCCATGGACTATCCCCGAGAGTGTTTTCATACTGCATGGCGCGACAACCATGGAGTCGAATTGGTAGGTTCCACTCGCTATTGACGCGGCTCGATCGTCCTCAGAGTAGGTCTTGTAGGCTAGCCCCTCAACTTCACGTATCTTGTATCCTGTTTCATACCCTATTGTTATCTTGCCTGCACGAGTTATTATGAGGTGTGTTCTGACATTCTTCTCATTTAGAACCTCTAGTAGCCTTATTCCATAGATGACGCCACTTGCACCGGTAATCCCCACAACCACCTCCAACTCTTCCCTCACATCCTCAACGAGTCTAATCCTCTTCTTATGTCTCCCACTTTCGGGCTAAAATATATAGTGAAGACCGTGTTTAATGTTGCGAGAAAGAGAAGAAGAGTTCCCCATAATTCGTCAACATAGTATAGTGTGATTGATGGTATGTATGGTAGTATGGATGAGGCTATGGCGCCTGAAGAGAACATTATGAGTCTTGAGGTGGGGCTTACCCTACTTAAAGACATCCTATCAACCTTTATCCCAAGAACCGGGACTCTATCCGCAATTAGTGAAAGCGGGCCGCTAATCTTACGTAGGGATGACTTACCGACGAAGTAGTATCTAAACCGGATTCCTAGGACTGTTCCTGTTATGTAGTGGGCTAATGTGTGGGGGAAGAACCAGAGAGTTAGGAAGGCTGCTAATGCAGCCAAGAACCTTGCTGGGAAGGGCGCGTAGATCACATAGATTGTCAGTAATGCTCCGGCAACTGTCCCGGTAATAGTAACTGTGTGGCCTGCTCCGATAGATATTCTCTTCATCTAGGGTTAACCCTACCAGAGGACCCTGTTTATCCTTATCGTGCTACTCGCCTCGGTTATCCTTCTCCAATCTTCTTCGCTTAGCATCCAGTCTGACGCCCCTGCATTCTCCTCAGCCTGTCTAGGGTTCTTGGCTCCGGGGATGGGTATGACTAACGGGTCTCTTAGAAGCCAGTTAAGAGCCACTTGTGCGGGTGTCTTTCCATACTTTGCCCCTATTTCCTTGAGGAGTTGGACTATTCTCCAGGCCTCCTTGAAGTTGTCAGGGTGGAAGAGGGGGTCGTTTGCCCTAACGTCATGGAACTCCGGCAGGTTATCCGGCGTATATTTTCCCGTTAAGGCTCCCTTCGCTAGGGGGCTCCACGCTATGAGGGACATACCCTTCTCCTTTAGGTATGGTAGATACTCCTTCTCGACCTCACGTTCCAGGATATTGTATCTTAGCTGGTTGCTTACTATCTCGTGCTTCTTTAGGGATTGTTGGGCTTGCTCGGTTAAGCAGGGTGGAAAGTTGCTTAGCCCTATGTATCTTACGAGGCCTGCCTCTACAAGCTCCTCCATGGCCTTCATGGTCTCTGATATTGGGACATGGTTCCAGATTGATGGCCAATGAATCTGATAGAGGTCTATTGCGTCCCTCCTGAGCCTCCTTAAGCTTAGCTCAGTCGCCCTCTTAACATCATGGTATGCAAGCCTCTCGCCTGGAATCTTGGTGGCTATCACAACGTCATCAGTTGCCCCAAGCCTTCTTAGAATGACCCCTAGAAGCTCCTCACTCCTACCCCTGCCATACACCTGAGCCGTATCAAAGAAGTTAACGCCAAGCTCCAGGGCCTTCGCAAGGGTCTTCTCGGCCTCATCTGCCCTAACCTCACCCCAGGCATCGCCGCTAAACTGCCATGCCCCAAACCCAACCTCGGATACCTTTAACCCACTCCTACCAAGCCTCCGGTACCTCACAATAGCAATCATGCTCAGAAGCTGATAAAAAGCTATAGTCATGGGTAATACCATATGTGGGTAGAAAGGCATTAACCTAAGGCTTGATAGGCGTTTGCAGAGTAAGACTTAAAGGTTTAAAAAGACGCCTCAACCCGCCTCTGGCAGAAATGAGGGAATACTCTGTTCTTATTGGTGGGCAGGCGGGAGACGGGGTTAGGCAGGCTGGCCAGATGGTTGCACGGATCTTTAACAGGCTCGGATACTACGTTTTCGGATATGATGATTATCCCTCACTCATCCGAGGGGGGCATAACTTCTCCCTGGTAAGAGCTGCCGAGAAGCGGATACTAAACCATAACCCTGAGGTAGATGTGATAATAGCCTTGAATAAAGAGACTATTGAGAAACATGCATGGAGACTTAACGACAATAGCCTGGTAATATTTGATGGAAAGGAGCAAGTGGGGGTTGAGGGCTCCAAGGTCCTCGCCATCCCCATGAGCACCGAGGTTAGAAAGAGGAGATACCATCCGTTAACCCGGAACACGTATGCCCTAGGCGTCATGACAGGCGCTCTCCAGATATCACTCAACATACTCAAGGACGTAGTAAGGACCATGCTTCGGAAGCATGTGGAGGAGAACCTGGAGCTCGCTGAGATTGGATACGAGGAGGGTAGAAAGCACGTAATCAGGAAGGTTGAGAAGCTGAATAATGACCCTAGACCTGTGCTGACGGGAAACGAGGCCATAGCCCTAGGCGCTGCGAAGGCCGGCCTAAGATTCTACATAGGGTATCCTATGACACCCGCCTCATCTCTACTCCACTACCTTGCAGCACATGAGGATGAACTCAACGTGATAACAGTTCACCCGGAGAACGAGATAGGCGTGGCCATGATGGCCATAGGAGCCGCATATGCTGGTGCAAGAACCATGGTGGGAACAGCTGGAGGAGGATTCGCGTTGATGGTTGAATCTCTCAGCCTCACCGGCCAGAACGAGGTCCCCGTGGTCTTCGTTGTTAATCAGAGGCCTGCACCAGCCACAGGGGTCCCCACCTACACCGCCCAATCAGACCTCCACTTCGTCCTAAACGCAGGCCATGGAGAGTTCCCGAGGGTTGTGGTCTCGCCTGGAGACGTGGACGAGGCATTCTACCTCGCCGGCAAGGCGCTCAACCTGGCCTGGAAATACCAGGTTCCAGCCATAATATTGTCGGATAAACATTTAGCGGAGAGCTACATGACCGCAACCTTCGATGAGAGTAGGGTTAAGCCCGAGGAACCACTCCTCTGGAAACCTAATGGAGAGTTTAAGAGATATCTGGACACGGAGACAGGGGTCTCACCCATGGCCTTCCCAGGAACCCCGGGAGCCATAGTCAAGGTAACCAGCTACGAACATGATGAGTATGGGATAACCACGGAGGAGCCCGAGGTGATTAGTAGAATGGTTGAGAAGCGTATGAGGAAGGTGAAGTATATCGTGGAGGAGCTGAAGCGTGAAGAGACAGTAAAGATATACGGTGAGGGTGAGACGGCGATAGTTACCTGGGGCTCAACCAAGGGTGCGGCAGTTGAGGCTGCTGAGAGGCTGGGGCTCAAGGTCATCCAACCTCTATACCTAGA